>JAIRLW010000024.1 GCA_031259095.1 Planctomycetaceae bacterium
GGTTTATATTTGTTACGTAGGGCGTTGCCCTACGCTAATGCTGATTGCCCCGTTGGGGCGTTTTTAGTGAACATATTTTTAAAACGAAAACCGAAATTTCAAGTGTGAGGAGTATATCAGTGGAATCATTGTAACTACTTCTTTTCTGCATTTTCTGCGAAATTTTGCGTATTCTGCGTTCCATTTAAACGCAAAATATGCTGAATAGCGCAAAACACACAAAATATGACAGAATATGAAGGAAAAACTACGGAATCGTTAAAAAATAAAATAGTCCACGGATAGATTACGTTTTTAGAAGTTCCCTGTTACTTTTTTATTATTCGGCTAGCCGGACATTAATTTCGGCACGTTCAAAATCGGCGGCATTAAATAACGGCGCCGGTCGTAATCCGGCAACACTCGCAATCATGTTTTCGGGAAAATGTTCACAACGATTATTGTAAGTTTCGATAATATCGTTGTAATAATTTCTGGCAAGCGCAATTCGTTGTTCGGTTTCGGCGATATTTCGGTGTAGTTTCATGAAAAGTTCATTCGATTTCAATTCAGGATACTGTTCGATCAAGGTCATTAACCGGTTTGAACAACCTTTAGTTTCCGACACATTTTTGTTTTCAATGGCGTTAATACCGGATTGTTGACGTAACAACGCGACGGTTTCCTGAATGTTACGTTCATGTTGTTGCATTCCTTCGACAACGCTAACAAGTTGCGGAATTAAATCGTAACGCCGTTTGATTTCGACGTTGATGTTTGCGGTTGCTGTTTTAACTCTGTTTTTCAGACTGATCAGCGAATTGTAAACCATCCAGAGCCAGCCGATTCCCCATACCAAAAGCGTCTGGCAACCGAGACCAAGAGGAATTCCAATCACCGCGTCCATGTTACCGCAATTTTGTACGCTCACCATTCCGGCAACAGTCGGAAGAAGCACGGCTAAAATTCCCAAACACCAGAAATTCCAAAGTCCCCATGAATGGTGTGATTCTTCGGTCGAGGTTGAAATCATAAAAATCGGAGCCGAAGGATTATACGTAATCTCCGCAGCAACACAATCATTCCGTTCACGCGATTGCCCGACAATATAAATCGGCTGATGTAACAAAATTGCTTGTTCGGTAAACAAACGTTTTCCGGTGGAGTCGTCGATGTCGTGTTTCGGGGCTTTGCTGTAGTAAAGCGGAGAATTTTTGGAGCAAGTTTGGTTGAAAACGTTTTGCGAATGAATTTCCGCCTTGTACGGATTGATTCGCACGACGCCGAGATCGTCTTTCAGGTAAAACAATTGCGACTCACTACCCGACGCAACAACAGACCAACCGCTTTCTGTTCGTGTGTGAGTGCGGCTTTTGCCGTCTTTATCGAAACGTGTCTCTGTAACCGTGCGGGACCAATGTTCCTGCACTTTCCACGAATACCAGACACAACGTTTTTCCGAAAGATAACCAACAAGCGGCGATTCTGATTCCGCCGTTCCTTTCAATTCAACCAGTCCGATAAACACGCTAACCGTTTTCGAGGTCGGCAAATCTTCCAGCAACCGCCGCCGTTTCAACGCGGAAATTGATCCCCAAAGCAAGAAAAATGTTACTAAAACTATAGCAATAAAAATAAACAACATCTTCCTTAAACCTTATGTTGTGTACGGAAGGAATTCCATTCCGTGTCGGTGACAAGTTGAAAATATATCCTAACGGGACAAAGAGTAATTGTCTAGACTTTACACGGTTAAGAAATTGGGAATCTCTAAAAATACCTTTTCCTAGGGTGTGTTACCACTAATTTCGCAAAAGAATAACGATATTAGCGTCCACACACGCTAATCTTTATTTTTACCACGAAAATCATGAATTTTCACGAAAAGATTTTTAGAACAATCGTTTTCGTGAAAATTCGTGTCTTTCGTAGTTCCAATTCATGATTGAAAATTCATGATTGTTTCCTATTTTGGGGAGTAGGCAACCTTGCGCCGAAAGGTTGCGTCGGTGATAGCCGACGCGATGTTTCGGCGAAACATCGCCTACTTCTAAAAAATTCGACTGAAATCGACCAAAATTGATTTTAGTCGAATTGAGTTGATTTCAGTCGATCAAAAAACAAATTTTTAGAGATTCCCAATTGTTTTTTTACCCGTAAGAAGCGTTAAAGTCTCCCATCTCTTTTACAAACCCTAAAATGATGTTATAATTATGAAATCTTTGCAAAGTCCTTCGCTATTCGCTATTTGCTATTTGTTAAAATGTTCAAAACGTGCGAATCGAATTCCTGGTAATTTTATAATTTCACAGCAAAAAAATGATTCGGAACAGATTTCAGGAAATTGATGATATCTGTATTGATATTCTTTACAAAACAGGTGTTTTGTTGTGGAATTACGCCGTAATTGATCGGGAAATCACGTTTTTTGGACGCGAGGGAATCGAAGCGTTTTTTGGAAGTTCCGTTTTCCGGTTCACAATGAGTTGGGACGACTTTCTTGATCTTTCTGTTCATCCTGAAGATCGTGAAGAGGTGGAACAGGCGTTGGCACGAACACTTCATTCATCCGATGATTTTACGGTTGCGTTTCGGATAAAATATTCCGAAAAAGACGCATGGGAACGAATCAATGTTTTGGGCAAATTCACTCCGAATGAATCCGCTGCCAAACATCTTTGGGGAACAATGCAAGTGTTGCCGACAACCGCCGATGATCGGGCTGATAATCGGGCTGATAATCGGGAAAAGTCGGATAACCGGAATGTGTCAAACTCTTTAACCGCAAACGGCGTCGAAACCCATCAAACCAATGACCAACAACTAAAAATAATTTTCGACGCGATGCCGCATAGTTATTTTTGTCTGAATACGGACGGGACAATTTTAGATTGTAATACTGCGGCATTGCAATTTTTCGGTATGAACAGATTGACCGGCGCTTTTCATGATATCAAGGATATTTCACCGGAATTTCAACCTAGCGGTCAGCGTTCAGAGGAATTGATCGCCGAAAAAATCACGGACGCACTCCGAGAAGGACAAATTGTTTTTGACTGGATTCACCGAAAATCCGACGGCGAACTAATTCCCGCCAAAATCACGTTACTGCGGCTCAGACAAAATGAACATTATATTGTCGCCGGTTGCATTCAAGACCTTCGGGAACTGAGACAGATTCAAGGGGAACGCGATCAGGAACGAGTGCTGTTGCGGAATATTCTCAATTCCAGTCCCGTTTGCTTTACCATTATCGACGCCAAAGATTGCGTTATCTTCATAACTCCCTTCACAAAAGATTTTTTAGGAATTAACATCGGCGACACAATGAACGATTATTTTGTCGATCAAAAAATCGGAGAACGCCTGAAAAAAGAACTGGAACGACATGGAATTATTAACTGGCATCCTGTTACAATGAAAACGAAAAACGGCATTATTAAGGAAATGCTTGCAAACATGTTTTTCATTGATTATTACAAAACAAAATCAGTAATGACGTGGCTGATTGACGTAACTGAAATTCGTCAGGCGGAAGCGGAACTTCGGCTGGCGCGTGATACGGCTGAAGCGTCGGTGCGAACCAAGAGTGAATTTCTCGCCAACATGAGTCATGAAATCCGAACTCCGATGAATGCGATTCTCGGTATGACCAATCTTGCACTGAGAACCGAACTGACTCCCAAACAACGCGAATATATCGAAGCCGCCGAACAATCCTCACGACTACTACTGCGAATCATTAACGACATTCTCGATTTTTCAAAAATTGAGGCTGGACGAATGATCATGGAGTATCACGAATTTTCGCTCAATGAAGTTATTGACGATTTGGACGTTTTAGTTGCTGAATCGGCAAACAAAAAGAAATTGGCTCTTTCTTTTGAATTAGCAAACACGTTGCCGATTCGTTTGATGGGTGATTCTGTACGGTTACGACAAGTTTTGGTCAATCTGGTTGGGAACGCGATCAAATTTACCAATAAAGGTTCGGTGCAGGTTTTGATTGATGTTGTGGAACAAGACGCTCTTTCGGCATTGCTTCGTTTTTCGGTTCGGGATTCCGGTATCGGTATTACGCCCGACCAAATGCGGTTGCTGTTCCGACCGTTTTCGCAAGCCGATACCTCGACCACACGAAAATATGGCGGAACAGGTTTAGGTTTGGCGATTTCCAAAAGTATCGTGAGTATGATGAAAGGCGAAATTGAATGTGAAAGTCAAACCGGTCAAGGAACAACGTTTACTTTTACCGCCCGATTCGGTTTGCCGCTGGAACTTGATGATTTCTCGGAAATTCGTACCGACGTCCTGTTGTTAGGCGACCGGCACGATTCGTTGTCGGTTATTCGGAATTATCTGGAACTGCTGAAATGCAAAGTAGTTGCGCAATGTGAAACACAAAATGATTTTAAAACCTTCCTTGATGCCGACCGAATGGGAGAAGTTGATTTTATCATTTTCGATTTCGATGATCTGGAACACCTCGGATTGCCCATGTACAAGGCTTTTCAAGAAAAACATTTCACCAAAATTCCGTTTGTAACTTTTTCAGATCATTCCGCTTTGAATCGGCTTCTGAAAGAGAGGAAAATTTCAGATTCAATTCATCGCATTCAAAAACCAATTGCGGTCAGTGATCTTTTTGATATTCTGATGCAGGTAACATCAGAAAAGAAAAAAGCAATGATTGAAGCGAAAAAAAAGTCTCACTTTCACGGAGAAACACGGCATTCCACGACTTCATTCATCTTGCCGGAATCGATTCGCGGCGCCAAAATTCTGTTGGCGGAAGACAACCGGATCAATCAAATGGTTGCAACGGAAATGCTTAAAATGGAGGGATTTCAGGTTGATGTTGCCGGCAATGGACGTATTGCGTTGGAGATGCTTCAAAACAATCAATATGATCTTGTGTTGATGGATATTCAAATGCCGGAAATGGACGGTTTAGAAGCAACAAAAATTATTCGTTCCGATCCGCGATTTGATCAACTCCCGATTCTGGCAATGACCGCTCACGCCATGACGGGAGATCGGGAATTAAGTATTGAAGCCGGCATGAACGACCATATCACCAAACCAATCGATCAAGCGTTACTGTTCAACGCTCTCGTCAAATGGATTTGTAGATCGTAACAAGTTGGTTGACTATTAGAAAAAAAAAAAACTGATTGTTTCACATTTTGGGAGGATAATTACTGCACTTTCCTAAAAGTACGATAATAAATATGCTTAAATTTAAGGGTTTTATTAAGCGGTTTTTAATATTTGCCTCTTTGTAACTATTCAGCGGAATTTTTGTTTTGTGATCACCTTCATGATATTTTT
>JAIRLW010000032.1 GCA_031259095.1 Planctomycetaceae bacterium
AAAACAAGTTTTTAGAAGTTGCCTAAAGGATTTGATCTATTAGAGCAGAAAAACGGTTCGACGGCAAGTAGTCCCAACCGAATGCATAAAAAATTTTCTTGATGGCAGGCGACCTTTTGCCAAAAGATTGCCAATACCATATTGGGGGACTCTCACTACCGTTCGAGTGTTGTAATTGCCTATATTTATTAACCTTCGAGCATACTGACCGAGCGAAAAGTCCGCAAATTACGCTGATTTTCGCAAATTGTTTTTAAATTATTTGTAATATATCAGCGGAATTTTCCAAAACGTATTTTAACAGTTTCCGCAAACCTTATTTTCAACCTAATTTTTTCCTAACAGAACAACCTCAGTAGAGACACAATGCATTGTGTCTCTACAAACCTCATTACCTCATTAAAAACGTAAACAAATAATGAGGTAATAAGGTTGGTTGAGGAGGGAATCATTTTGCTGCTGAGGTTGTTTCGTAAGAAAAATTAGGTGGAAATGAGGTTGTTTGTTCAATATTCAGACGTGTAAAAAATATTCCACTGATATATTACAATTATTTTTCTTTTCACCACGAAAAACACGAATGTTCACGAAAAGTTTTAAAAAATAAAAAATAGAACCCTGATTTAATCCGGCAATGGGTATTTCCGTCCGTTTTGGAATCTGATTGCCATCCGTCCACAGGGTCAGTCGGCTATCGCCGACGCGACCATAGGTGAAAACCTTTTAGCAAAAGGTCGCCTACCGGATATTAATCAGAATATACCGTTTTCCTTTTAAAAACCTGTTTTATCTTTTCGTTTATACCGTTTTCACTTTAAAAACCGGTTTTTGAAGTGAAAACAGTATAGTATTTATGTTGTAACCGGTCGGTGTAACGGTTCCGGTCCCAGCGTAACAATGTGGAACGGACCAGGCGGATGAGCGGCAAAATAATCGTTGACGGCTGATTTTGTTAAAGAATTAATCGCCGATTCTATTTCAGTCAATGTTCGGATTCGTCCTAAGTGATACCAATCCTGCGTCATCATTCCGCTTCGTGAACCGGTTGATTCTTGTTGCATAATCAACATACTTTTGGCACGGATTTTGAAACGGTTTAACTCGCTGTCGTCAACGCCAAACTGTAACCGGTCAAGTTCCGCAAGCAGAACTTCAAGCGATTCCTGAGCGCGTTCCGTTCCGGTTCCGCAGTAACAATAAATACCGGCGCAATCTTTGAGCGTAGAGTATGAAGCATAAACACTGTAACAAAGTCCGCGTTTTTCACGGATTTCGGCGAAGAGTCGGCAACTCATCCCGCCGCTTAAAATTCCAACTCCGCTCCACGCTAAAATATGATCCGGCGACCAAAGCGGAACACTCGGAAAAGCAACTCCAATATGCGTTTGTAACGAATCGCTAGGAAGATGAACCGACATCGAACCAATTATTGTTTCTTTCGGTAACACTAACGGTTGCGGTTGCCAGTCGGCAAATAATTCTTCAACCTTATCACGAACAACTTCCCACTCCAGTTTACCGGCAATACTCAAGATCGTCCCGTCCGGTTGAAAATATCGGGCATGTTGACGCCGAATATCGTCAATTTCGATACGATCAATTGATTCCAACGTTCCCAAATTGGAACGTCCCCAAGGATCGGGTAAAAAATGATGTTGGAGTTCCAACATCACGCGACGCGGCGGATCATCTTCCAGCGAAAAAATATCCTGTTTAACAACCTGTTTCGCGGTTTCGAGTTGTTCTTCGGGAAAAAGCGGACGAAGAACCTGATCCGCAAGCAATTCCAACGACGGTAACAAATAATCCGCAAGCATCGACGCTCCAAAACCCGTGTGAAGATGAGCAACCGTTTCAGACGTTTCACAACCAAGATTTTCCAACGCCTGAAGAAATTGCCGACTGTTACGATTGCCGGCTCCGCGTAACATCATCTCACAGCTCAAACTCGCCAATCCCGCAAGTTCTGGCGGATCAAGAACAGGTCCGTAAGGAACAAGAATTGAATACGAAACCGATTCCATCCACTCCATCGGTTCCGCTAAAAGTATAAGACCATTATCAAACCGTTGACAATACAATGTTTCACCAATTAATTAAATGAATAAAAGTTATCAATAACACAAATTTGTTTTACAAAATTATTGTCCCATGAGTCTCTATTGTTCCTAACGTCTCTAAAATTTTCAGAGTAGAGACATTAGGGACAAATGGGACGTCAGGGACGATGTTCAAAAATCGTTTATAATTTGGGAATCATCATTCCGCCGTCAATCATGATAACCTGACCGGCGCTGTATGCCAGATCACCGCGAGCCAGCATCGCAACCGCACGACCAACGTCTTCAGGAAAACCCCAACGGCGTTGCGGTACAACACCATCATCGATTAACTTTGAATATTTTTCTGTTACACTTGCCGTCATATCGCTTTGAATCAAACCGGGGCGAATTTCATAAACGGAAATTCCGTATTCCGCCAAACGGAGCGACCATAGTTGCGTGGTCATACTCAATGCGGCTTTGGACATACAATATTCACCGCGATTCAGAGAAGCCGCTGTTGCAGAAATTGATGAAATATTGATAACACTTGCAAAAAATTCAGGATTTGTTTCCTTTTGGTCAATCATCCATTGAACGATTGCCTGTGTTAGAAAAAACGGTCCTTGCACATTGATTTTCATTAACCAATCGTAATTTTCTTCTGTCATTGTCAAAATGTCGTTACGATTTTTTGCGGTTACGCCGGCATTGTTGACCAACAGATTGAGTTGATGAAAATCACATCGGATTTTTTGAACAAGTTCCTGTCGGTCATTCCGATTCCCAATATCGCAACGATAATAAACCGCTTTTTGATTTTCGGAACATTGCGATCTTAATTCGTGGAGTTCCAGACTGACCTGATCAATTTCCCGTGAACCGCAAAGAGCCAATGAATATCCTTCGGTCAAGAGCGATTTCGAAATGCCCAACCCGATTCCGCGTAAACCACCGGTAATAAGCGCTGTTTTCATTTTTTATTTTTTATTTTTCATTTTTTAAAATCTTTCGTGAACCTTCGTGTTTTTCGCGGTGAAAAGAAAAATCATTTAAAACAATTTGCGAAAATCAGCGTCATCTGCGGACTTCTCTCCGGTATTCTCGAAAGTTAATCAAAATAGACAATTTTTTCATTGTAGCATATTCGCAAAACCATGACAATCTACTGATTGGCAACATAAGGTAACTGTCCATTTTTATTGACCCTACCTTTGGTTGCGGCGATACCGCGCTGGGATTAAAAATGAATTATTAGAGGTTTCTGAATAGTATCTATACCGCAGTCACTTTAAAAAATAGGTAATATATCAGTGGAATCATTGTAACTACTTCTTTTCTGCATTTTCAGCGTCCTTTTGCGTATTCTGTGTTAAATTTAAACGCAAAATATGCTGAATAGCGCAAAACACACAGAAGAATGAAGAAAAACAAATGAATTGGTACTAACGTTTAATGTTAAAAAATTCCACTGATATATTACAAAAATAGATATTGACGAGATTTGACGGATATTTTATACTGGTGATCACGAGGTCAACTTATGAATGCCTATCACTTATCATCCGCCGAGATCGCAGGACTGAAACTCCTGCAAAAAGCGTTTATCAAATATTATCGCAGGTTGTGTTCGTGGTCTGGAAAAGACGCGGTTTTTCTCTTCGGCGGCGCAACTCATCCGACTCATCATAGTATTCCCGCTTACGGTTTTGGATACGTAAAGGTCGGGAGTCTCCGTTGCAAGCGAACAGCGGTCGTCAACGAATGAACATCAACGGATTGGTCGAGATTAATTAGAAAAACAATATCACGTTTATACCATGAGGAACGACCTATTGTAAAGAGCAAATAAATAATCTATTTTTAGGAAAGGGCAGTTTTTAGGAAAGTGAGTATTTATTCAGCGGCGATTTTATTTTTTCCTTTTAACCCCGCTAAGGGTGTGAGGTGCATAACCACAGGTGGAGCAAAACGCAACCTTACGCACAAAGAACGCAATGACTTGACATGCTCTAGAAATTGCAATAAAATATTATGAAACACCTTTACTTCAACCTTATTAGCAGTTGTTAAGAAAGGCAAATAGTTTAACTGTAATAATAGCGTGCAACAAATAATCGGGAACGTAAGTCCTCGATTGCTTCGTCACCCTCTAACAAT
>JAIRLW010000056.1 GCA_031259095.1 Planctomycetaceae bacterium
TCGAAAAATTCCGTTTCCGATTCTCTTGCGATTTTGTCATTATTATATTAGTATAAATGACAGGGCACAGAATGTAGGAATAAGTGTGAGGCGACAAAATCTTTTCCCTCTGAAAAAAATTTTCCCCAAACTAGATTCTCTATTGAAAGGCAAGAAAAATTTGCTACTATTGAGGGACACTATTGATACAATTTGACTTTTGATTCAACTTTTTGAAATTAACAATTTTTTTCAAAACTTAGCGCAATCTTAACACAATCTTAATATTTTCTTAATATTTCAGATTATAATAAGACGCGAACACAGCAAAAAATCATGTTGACTTTTGGTGAGGTCAGAAAATGAAACTTTCGCCAATATTAATATACTTCAGTTAACATTAGGAAAATAATGGTTGTCCCTTTCGTTTTTTAATGAAAAGATGTGTAACTGTTTGTATCTCCTTACAAAACTGAATTTCAAGACAATTGAGTATAAACGATTAATCAGATACACCAAAACAAAGAAATACTTCTCAAGATTTTATCATTCCCTAAAAGTATTCAGGAAAAAAATAAAAAATTTTTTTGATTATTTTCCTTAACTTTTAATATTAGAGAAAAGATATAACTCCTTTTATATCAGTAAGATGGAACGAAACAATTTATAACATGGAATTATAAGTATGGAGCCGGATCGTCAGATTTTCGGGGAAGAGATATTGAAGGAAGATATTGAATCGTATTTGAGAATGAATTAGAATGATCCGTAATAAACTTACTTTCGGAAAAATTCCTTTTTCTAATATAATAAATAAAAATCGACATTTGGGTTATTGAAAGAACAAGTTGGAATCTGACCTTTCAGCAAGACAATTAATATCCCTAATTAAAAGACCTTGACGCAGACTTTCAGATTAACCAACAATAAACGAGAAATTTTTTAGAAGATTTTTTAATTTTTTTTTGCCATACCACTATTGTGTTTCAAATTTATAAAAACAACGTAAACTTAATTATATCAATAGGATAGAACAACCTTATAACAAAAGATAACACCTATCAGTTTTTGGATTAATAAATTTTTTTGGAGAAAAGGGATTTTTCTCTTGATTTTGGTAGGGCGGCGAGTTACAATGGTGATTATAATTACTTTTGTACCACTATTTACTAATTGTTTGTTGTTAGCGGATAAATTCGAATTTTTAATTATAGGATTTAATCCGCAAACTTTCAAATAGAAATAAGTGCTTAATGTTCTGCGGAAGGGATGCCGTTTTGAAACTGCAAGGATGTTTCACTCCTTGATTTGATCTTAATTAAAATGTATCCAATTATCTGTCCACTTTTTTCGGTGCCGATGATGTACGAAATTTTTGAATTCTGATCATCATTCTGGTACCGTTATTAAAAGAACTCGTTTCTTTTCAATTAATGTTTTTGCACAATACAGGTATAAAATGCTGTTACTAGCGTTAACGATATAAGTGCGCAAAAACAGAATACTTAGCGAAACATTATCAGTAAACCATCCATAAAAAATTTTTATTTTTTGGGAAAAAAATTCAGGATTTCTCTTGACAATATTTTTGTATCATGGGAAATTATCCGAAATTAGGAGTTACGGTATAATATTTGAATTCCGTAATTCAATTTAATAAAATGTTACGATGTAGTGCTTGAATCAAATTTGGCTCTATTTTTATTAAGGAGAGTACTATGTTTAGCAAAAAATCTTTTTTGCGTCGTTTATTCGGTTCATTTTTTGGTCGTTCTTCTCGTGATGCGGCGTATTTCCGCAAACGTTCTCTCCAACTGGAATCGTTGGAAGCACGGGAGATGTTGTCGGTCGTTGGCTTTGTTGATACGCAAAATGCCATTGAAGGCGAAAAATCCGGTATTTTTTCTATCGAACGTGATGGCGATCTTTCAACATCGTTAACGGTCAATTTTACAATTGATACGGATGGAGGTTACGATTATTATAATCGTGGTGTTGCTTCCAGTGGTGTTGACTATGAACAATTGCCAAACTCAACAAATTATAACGGCAGTGTAACTTTTGGAATTGGTGAAAACCAGGCGATCATCACAATTAGTACCATTGATGATAATCTTGTCGAATCCAAAGAATCCGTTACATTAAGATTGGTTCAACCCGGCGGTAGTTCCCCTTCTTATACTGTTGATGCCAATCGCAGCATCGCTGCTATTGAAATTGAAGACAATGATATTGCTCCGACAGTATGGCTTGGTGCGGTTCAGAATGCGGTAGAAGGCGGTCAACAAGGTTTGATTGGTGTTTATCGTGACGATGCGAGCCGTGCCTTAACGATACGTTATTCGATAGAGACCAACCGTTCCGGTTACGCAGAATTGAATAATGATTATACAGGTCTTCCTGGTTTGCAGAACAACTATTATGGAACATTAACATTCCAAAAGGACGAGACGTTTATTAGTATTCCTGTTACGGCAATAGACGATCTACGTGTGGAAGGTTTAGAAAGTATTACGATTACACTCCAAGAAGCGGTTCAGGATTATTATTATTATTATGAAAATGATCAAGTCAATGCTTATGTTCTTGATGCATCACGGTCATCGGCAACTATTCTGATTGAAGATAACGATATTGCTCCGATAGTTTGGTTGGAAAAACTATCAGACACGGCAGAGGGCGGCGAATCCGGCACGGTTCGTTTCTGGCGTAATGATGCGGCACGTTCTTTAACCGTTTCTTATGCGGTTGAAAGTTCTTATTACGAATATGGTTCTAATTCCATTGGAGCGCAGAGTGGTACGGATTTTGTAGCGTTATCGGGTCAAAATGGTAATCGCGGCAATATTACTTTTGACGCCGATAAGTTTTTTGTCGATGTTTCTGTAACGGCGATAGAAGATCTTTTAGTGGAACCGACGGAAAATTTTGTGATTCGTTTGGAACCGTCGTCCAGTAGTGATCAAATTAATGCTTATTCTATTGATGCGACAAAACGTTCTGTTACGGTATTGATTCATGACAATGATATTGCTCCGACAGTTTGGCTTGAAGTGATTCAAAATGCGGTAGAAGGTGGTCAACAGGGTTTGATTCGGGTTCATCGCAACGATGCCAGTCGTGATTTAACGGTACGCTATTCGATTGATACGAGCCGTTCCGGTTACGCGGAACAGGGCAATGATTACGAATATCTTCCCGGTACGGAAGACAGTTATTATAAAACGGAAGGTAAACTGACATTCCAAAAGAATGAAACTTTTGTTGATATTCCGATTACTGCGTTTAAGGACGATTTGACGGAAGGATCAGAAAGTGTTACGATTACACTTCAAGAAGCGGTTCAGGATTATTATTATGAAAATGATCAGGTCAATACTTATGTTCTTGATGTGTCCCGATCATCGGCAACGGTTCTCATTTCCGATGATGAATCGTCTGTTCCTGCAACAGGTATGATTGTTTGGATTGATTCTTTTGTGAATGCAGTTGAGGGTAAGAATAGCGGTAAATTTATTTTGAAACGAACCAATACGGAATATGCAGTTCAAGTTTATTATTCCATTAGCGGTACGGCTCAAAATAGTACAGATTACGACGCTTTGAATGGTTATGTAACATTTATTGCCGGTCAGGATACTGTTGAAATTTTTATTCACCCGAAAGAAGATACAACGGTTGAAAAATCAGAATC
>JAIRLW010000100.1 GCA_031259095.1 Planctomycetaceae bacterium
TTCTCGGCGAAATCGTCAGGGAAAGAATAAAAAAAATAATAAAGATGAAGAAAATGATGTTTAAAACTTAGTAATTATTCCGTTAAGGGAAGTGTTAAAAACCCGATTTTCTACTTGCAAAATTCCCGTTTGACCAAAAAGCCGCGTTACACTTTTGCGATAATTGGTATTAAATAGGCTATGTGGCTTGTAATTGATTACCATATTTTGTTTGTTAAACTTTTTTCTTCTTTGTTTCGACAAATGAGGTACTAAAATGTCCGTTCAAAAAATAATATTATTGTTTTTTGTGTTTTTTCTTTGTGAATCGTTGTCTTTCTGCGAAGCGTCCCCATTGGATAAGATTTGTCGAGAAGCATCGCAAATGCCATTGCTTTTGCAGTCATATCAGTGTGCCTTTCTCAATAAATCGATCTTACCCGATAAACCAGAATTGAATGTTATGCGGTTAACTGTTTGGCAGTCCGGTCATAATATCCGCACTCAAACGGATTATTTTCCTAAAAAAGGTCAAACACTTGATTCTCTTATTTCTAAAGGAGTCATTTACGCTTATAACGGTGAACACTATCAATGGTTTTCTCCCGGACGTGAAGCATTGACCTTTTCTGACCGATGCCAACACCCAACTCCTTATTGGATTTCTAATGCTTTGTTAGTTCCTTATCATTGGCTTGTTGGAGAACAAGCTAATTGGTCAGATGTTAAAGATCCGGAGCGATGGCTCAACCGCTTTAAGGAAGCTCAATACATAGGAGAGGAAACGGAAAACGGTATAACGTTTGACGTCATTTCGTTACCGCCTCTAAAAATAAAATCTAACGAAAGAATGAAAGTCTATTTTGCCAAGGAACTTAACTATTATCCTTTGAAATGCGTTTTTCCTTTTCAACAAAATGGAGGAAACGGAATAATGGAAACAAATGTCATTAAATATCAAATATTTGATATTGATGCTAAAAAATTTATTTTTCCGACAATAGTCCAATTACAAATTTCGGGACAAAAAGGGAATGAAGTGATAAAAATGGGAACGGATTTTTATCTGGACGAAGTTCTAACACCATTGCAAATCAACCCGAAACTTGATGATGAGTTATTTACGATTTCTCCGTCGCTTGCGAAAACGGTAACAGATTTTGATGCGGAAATTGCAAGCGGACGAGTGAAACCCGCAGATGACGAAATGCAGATTGAATATAAACTTCCGGAAAGTCGATGGACGATGAAAAGGATTCTGATCTTAGCGGCGGCCAATGTGTTATTACTGGTATTAATTTTGTTTTCTATTTTCCGTTCACGGTGGAATCGACCGGACGACAAAAAATAATGATGCTAATGTTTAGAACTTATTTGTTACCGTTAATAGCGGTCGTTTTCGGAGTTCTTTTTGGAATTACGTTTTTTTTCGGTTTCTACGAATCCGGTAAAAATCCTGTTATTCATGTTGATACCAAAGAAATCGACTTTGGTGCATTAGCGTCTGGAACGAAAGTTACCAAGATCGTTCAAATCACCAATACAGGTCAATCTGATCTGGTTATTGAGGGTGTGGTGTCTGGTTGTGGATGTACGGAAACCAATCTAACACGAAACGTGATTCCGCCCGGTCAATCTGAACCGCTTTATGTTACGATAGAACCATCGCCGTTCGGAGTGAAAACAGCGCTGTTGATTCGTACTAATGATCCGAAAAACAAGGGAGTCTTTTTATCGGTTAAAGCCGATTCGGTGATAACTGCCGCGATAGAACCGACGGTTGTTGATTTTGGTTTGATTGAAGATTTAACACAATTGCCAATCAGTAAATCCATCAAAATCGTGTTGAATTCCAATTATTTTGTCGAAACGGATTTGAATGATATTGTTGTCGAAGCAAGTAATCCTTTTTTACAAATAGATGTTCCGCAAAAATTAACAAAATTTTCCCGTACAGTTATCTTAACGCTTTCCAACGAGTCGCCGGTGGGTGATATTTTTACAGAACTCTATTTAAAGGAAAAAGCAAGGACAACAACGATACGAGTTTTGGGGTATGTACGGGGTGATTATTTCGCTTTACCGCAAATGTTGATTTTGGGTCCCATACAACGTCAAGATAATCCACAAACCCAAACAGTAAGTGTCAAGTTTCGTAATCCTCACAATATCGAACCAGTACCAAAATTAATTATCGAATCATGTTCGTTGAGTAAATCTTTACAAGGATTGGTTACACTGGACACGAAAACCGAAAACGGACAAAGCAAAATATTCGCAACAATTAATCCCTCTTTATATAACGGGCTTTGGTCTATCCGTAATATTTATGGACATCTAGAGCTTATATGCTCCTGTAATGCCGCCCCAACTCAATGTCTCCGCATACCGGTATTGGTTTCATTAAAAGTTCCTAAAAGAAGAGATATTTAAATGTAACTGTCTATCTTAATTTGAAAATTGCATGTACGGATTTATTGAGATAATTCTTTTAAGAAAAATATAATATATCAGTGGAATTTTTTTTACACGTCTGAATATTGGACAAACAACCTCATTTCCACCTAAATTTCTTAACGATTGTTTAAAACAACCTCAGTAGCCAAAGATACAACATGATCCAACCTTATTACCTTATTAAAAACGTAAACAAATAATGAGGTAATAAGGTAATGAGGTCGATTTTTTGTGGATTCATTGCTACTG
>JAIRLW010000140.1 GCA_031259095.1 Planctomycetaceae bacterium
TTTCCAACTGCGGCATTGCTCCGCCAAAATCTGGAATCGCTGGGGATACTGACCATGTGCGACCTCCAAAAAACCGATGCATTCTTCTGGGCAAAGAATCTGGAAGAATATCCGCCAACAACTAAGAATCATTGGCTTGTATTTTGCTCTCCGCCTTATGATTTTTACGTCCACCGTCAGACGGAAATACTCGAAATGCTTCAACATCTTTCCGATTCCGCGCCGATTGGTTCGTTGTTCGTGATAGAATCCGACAACCGGTTTAATTTTGATCTTCTTCCGATCAAACCGTTGCCGAATAAAGTCAAGTCCTATCCTCCGGCAGAAATCGCAATCTTTAGTAGTTGAGAGTGGACAGCGCCGCAAGCGGAATTTTGCCACAAAGTCAATAATTCGCTTGCGACACTTTCCACTTTCCACTATCAACTCTCCACTATCCACTGCATCAATTACGGTAAACGCCGAAATCGTGTACAAATTAAGATCTGATGCAATAAAATCAATACCGTACCCATTATTAACGGATAACGGAAAAGTTCGGTGTATTGCGTGTAGGTTCGTCCTTCGTGAGTTGTTTTTTCGAGTTGGTCGATTTCGGCGTAAACTTGTTCAAGAGCATGAGTGTTTTGGGCATTGAAGTATTGACCGCCGGTCAACACCGCAATTTTTTGCAACGTTTCTTCGTCAATGGTAACATGTTGAACCGTAATTCGTTGTTGCCCGAATGAATCGGTTACAACATACGGCGCTTCGCCGGTTGTACCGATACCGATGGCGTAAACTTTAATTCCAAACGCTTTGGCAGTTTCCGCTCCTTCCAGAGGAGTAAGCGTACCGAATGTTTGTTCGCCGTCGGACAGCAGGATAATCACTTTACTTTTCGACGGAATATCTTTAAGCCGATCAACCGCTTGAGCTAACGCATCACCAATCGCGGTCATATTTTCTTCTTCATAAAGACGTCGGTCAAGCAAATTGCCCCGATCATCGACCATCGGCGTCGGCAATTGGATTTGAGATAACATTTCAAGAAGGGTAACATGATCCAATGTTAAAGGGCAAAACGCATCAACATAACCGCCGAATGCCAGTAAACCAATCATATCATCTTTTCGACCCGGCAACAATGAATTACCTGCAACAAAATCATGAAATGTTTTTTTGACCGCTTCGAGTCGGTTGACCCGTTGACCGTTCAGTGTAAAGTCAATTGCCGCCATAGAACCGCTTCGATCAACACACAACGCTATCGCAATACCTTCCGCACGTATTCGATATTCTTCTTTTCCTGATTGCGGTCGCGCCAACGCGGCAATCCAAAACACCATTCCCAAATAGAACAGCCACGTCACAAAAAGAGCGCACTGTTGTATCAACGTGCGCGGCACAAACCGTAATAACGAAACATCGCTATAGATCACGCTTGCCAGTGGTCGCCGGAATTCCAGAATAATCACCAGAATCGCCAACGGTATCAGGAACAAAAAATAATACGGAGATTGAAAACGAAACATTGTTTGTGGTTAAAAAACGAATTTTTCTTTTTTATTTTGGTTACATTCCCGGCAAAAGCGGCGGCGGCGGAGCGGAACTTTTTCGGATTGTTTCCGCAGCAATCCAAAGCCAGCCAAGTCCCAACGTTCCGCGAAGAATTAAGATGGCGACGAAGAAAATCAAATAATGCAACAATGAACTGCCGACATTGACGTCCAACACCGCGTGCGTGGTTAACATTGCCATGCAAGCAAACGCGGCAAAATAAATCCAAACAAAAATGAGGTCAGCGTTCATCAACCAGATGAATATCTCGAAAAGAATCCAAAGAACCGCGTAAACGACCGCACAAACGGCGGTTTTCTGGTATAAATCGAAATCGGTCAACATAAAGAGTTGTTCCCGATCGCGCAAAACCTGATAGCCAAAAAGCGACAACGGAAATGCAAGAAAGAAAACCCCGATTCCGCCAAGAACATCACGGGTTGCGTTGGAAGTAATCACTGCGCCAAGAATCCAAGTCAATACGTAAACCGCTAAAACTCCTAATATACAAAAACCGGCATAAACCGGATCAAAATCCATATCAAGCCGACTAATCGGTTTGAGAACCAATTTACCGGATGCAGTTTTTCCGCCTTGTGCGAATTCTTCTGCGCCGTGAATTTTAACAGCGGCTTTCGGAATAGTGATAACCGTGTTACAATTAGGGCAAGGTCCCTTCGCGCCGGCAAAACGGTCGCTGACCTGAAAGCGTTTCAAACAACCGGGACAAACAACTGTAATCGCCATAAAATGTAATGAAAAAGAAAGAAGACAAAATTACGGAACCTCGTAATATATCAGTGAAATTTCCTATTTCCTTAGTCCCGCAGGGACGACACTTACTTATTCTTACGGTTCATCAAGTGTCGTCCCTAGCGGGACGATTTCTTACTTTTTGACGTCTGTTTTGGGTTCAATGTTGGACTCGGTATTGAATACCGGAACCGGCGGAGCGGCAAACAAATGTGTTGGCAATTGAC
>JAIRLW010000148.1 GCA_031259095.1 Planctomycetaceae bacterium
CAATAAAACCCATCATTGCTAAAATATAGTAAAGATACGAGCAATTACTACATATGTTTCAAACACATAATTGTTACAATCAGTAGTGACACTGTGGAGCGACTCCGCAATTGACATAGATTCACAGTTTACGACAAACAAGACCAATTATCAAGCAAAAAAAATTCTCTTTTTTACAGATTTCCGAAAATTTTTTGATTATTTCGGAATTTGAGGAATTCTTGGAAAATACCTTTTCCTAGATGCAAATTTAAGAGAACTTCTAAAAACTTCGACTGAAATCGACCAAAATCGATTTTAATCGAATTGGGTCAATTTCGGTCGATCAAAAAAACAAATTTTTATAGGAAAAAAATAATAAATTACTCTTGAACTAACTTTGATTTTTTCGTATGCTTCTGCAAGAATTGGAATACCGTATCGTAAAATTATGCGATTAGTTTGAAGATATTTTTAGAGAATGCCGTATATTTATAGGCGGCGCATATTGATAATGATAATGCGATTATTTTTTTCCGTCTGTTTTGTTTGTTTTATTTTATTCCTTTGTTTTGCAGCGACAGATTCCAATGTTGTTGGCGCGGATTTGGAAATTAGCGAGGGAACAACTTCTTCGATTTCCGACTCCCAAACACTTGCCGATTCCGACAAATATGGCAACAAAGGAACGCTCGAAATCACCAACACCGGAAGTTTGAATATCGCCGACGGAACGCAGAATATTGAACCACTCGGTAAAGGTATTGAAGGACTTGATCTCGGTGGGGTCAACAGTTCAGGGAACATTGTTGCGGGACAAACAATTCGTTTTCAGGAAGGTTCAAAAATCATCAGTGGTCAGGTTCTTTCCACACAAAATGTCATTTTTGACGGCGCATCCACGTTTTCCGGCGACAAAATCGAAGCCGCTCGTTTAGTGTTCAATGCGTCGGAAAACACCGACGGAAATGGAAATATCTTGAAAAGTACAATCAATTTAAGCAGTAGCGGAAACACTGTCTTAGAAGACATCACCGAATTGGTCGTGAACAGTCCGTTGGAAATCATAATGAAAGACGGTGAAAAACTGACCCTTCAATCGTTGACTGTTGAAGGGTCAGGAAATTCGCTTAATGTCTCGGAAAGTTTTACCGTATCGGGAAATTACACCGGTGGAACCGGTTCGACCATGATCAGTAAACAAGCAGGAAACAGTGTTTCCGAATTTCTCGGAACAATTACGCTTTTAGGCGGCGGAACACTGGTTGAAGGAACGAACAATCTTATTATGCAATCGGAAATTTTCGCCAAAGAATTGCAAGTCAACAACCACACCACGATTGCCCAAAATCTCACCATCGTTGGCGACTTTGTTGCGATGACTCCTGAAAACGGTAAGGAATCGCTTGTTATCGTGGACGGCGGACTTCAGACAACAGGAAAAACAACCGTCAAATCCGATGCGGTGTTACGTTTGAAAGGCGAAAATTCGTCCAACATGACCTATTTCGGATACTATTATTACAATGGTTTATTTTTCGGAGGTTTGACACTGGAAAACAGCGCAACATTGGGAACTATCGGAAATAATGAGACCCTTTCGATTGCTTTGGGCGATACTTCTGAATTTCAAAGTGATTCAAAAATAATCGCCGAAAATATTCATCTTTCGGGAACCGACGCCGCCGGAAGTTCCAAACAACAACTGATCCAAAATGCTGGAACCTTATCGGCAACCGGATTACTGCAATTAACAACGATTAATTTTGAAAATAACGCCGGCGGACTTTTAGAAGTCAACGGTCTCAAATTAGCGTCGTCAAGTATTCTGAATCTCTCCGGAAACGGCAACAATAACGGCGGTTTAACCTTTATCGGCGATAACCGTTTTCTCGAAATTTCCGCTAATTCCTCTCTTGTTGCCGAAGGGAAAACGTTAGATTTTATCGGCGTGGAAGTGAGCAACAAAAATTCTACCGGCGGAATCAAAGCGAAATCTCTTGTTTTTGGAACCGGCAGTTCGCTTGCCGGAATGGGGGCTTACGACGCCGACGCAATATTCAAAAAAGACGCCAAAGTAAAACTTGATAACAGCGGAGATATGGATTTCGGCGATCATGCGGTTTGGTTACAAGAAGGCTCCGTTATTGAATTGAGTATCAGTTCCACAACCGGCGCGATTGTTACCGACGGAAAAGTTACGATGGAAAACGGCGTTATTCTGGAAATTGCCGACGGCTCCAACTATAACGGCAGAACCAAAACATTCAAGATTATTCAAGGTTCAGCGGATTCGGTGTTTGCAGAATTGACCTTAGCGGATTCTTTGTTTTTCAAACTCAATCAAACCGGTTTTAACGACGAAAACGAACTCTTGGTCGAAATAACCAAGTCCGCCGATATGATCGATTACGTTAATTCTTCCAACCAGAGAAATCTCGGTATGTTGATTGATCGTCTGCTTAACAACGGCAATATCAATGATTCACAGCGTGTGGTTTTCGATGCGTTAATGCAGATCGGAAGCGATCACGATTACCAACAAAGTTTAGACAATCTTTCCGGCGCAACCCGTGAAAACGCAATGCTTTTCGCACTTTCCTCTCCATGGCGTATTCCAATGGCAAACATTGGTTTTCACCGTTTGCCGTTGGCGTTGGAAAATAACCGGACAGCGTTGAATCCGGTAACCTTGAACGACGAAGCCTCCCAAACAATACGCGGACAAAAATTCTTCAAAAAACCAAATTGGAATTTACCAAAACAATATCTACCGAAACGTCGTCTGTCTCACGATCTTTGGGCGGACGTCTATTATAATTACACAAAATTGGAGTCCGACGGAAATGCGCCCGGCGGAAGCGGTTATCATGGCGGATTTTATATGGGGATGGCGTTACCAACTGCGTCGCGAGAATCACTGTTCGGTATTTCATTCGGTTATTCCGCCGGTCAATACAAACAATCGTCGGACAAAGTCGATTTGAATGATTTTCAAATCGGTCTTTACGGCGGAATGAATCTTTTCGCGCGTAATCTGCAACTTCGCGGTTACATCGGTTACGGAATACAGAATTATGAAATCGACCGGAATGTTCAGATTATTCCCTATCTCCCGATTCCTGTTTCAGGAAAAACCGACGGCAATTCGATTTCCGCCGCGTTGTATTTTATTCGACCGGTTGATATTTCAGAACGATTCCTCATAAAACCAACGTTGGGATTTGATCTGGAACGTCTCACGCAAGACGGTTTTACCGAAAACGGATATGCAGGAGTTATTCTCACGTATGACAAAACATCATTGACTCGAACAATGTTTCGGCTTGGAATGAGCGGAGATTACGTGTTCAAACGTATTGAGTTGAACGGACGTTTGATGTACGGCTTAAAAATAATCGGAGAAAACACTGCCGCCGATAATCATCGTTTCCAAAATCCGGCTGGGATTCCGTTTCGTGTTGACAGTGTGAATCTTGGGAGCAGTTTGTTTGATCTCGGTTTTGGCGGCAATATCGGTCTCAACCAAATACGAACCATGCTTCTTTTCCTCGACTATAACACCACTCTCGGTAAAAATTCCAATACCCACACCGCTTCACTCGGATTACTCTGGAAACGATAAAACAAATTTGTTCCTAAAGTCCCATTAGTCCCTATCGTCCCCGAAATTTAGGGACATTAGGGACGATTGGGACAAAAAATAGTCTTTCAATTCAGAAGGTTTGTTCTCAGAAATTGCTCTTGACTATTTTTTCATTTTTTACGACAATTCGGCTGTTCGTTTGTTGGTGAGATTGTTTATCAAATTTTTCATGGAGGTGTATTGTGAGTAAAGGAAAACGGTTGGGACGCGGACTCGAAGCCTTACTGGGACGTGTTGGAGACGGCGATCAGGAATCGGATTATTCGCCGGCTGCTCCGATTTCCGGTTCGGAAGTTGATGCCGATTGGATGTTGCAACAGCGATTAGCGTCGCAAACGCCTCATACTATTGACGTTATGCTCATTGATCGAAATCCTTACCAACCGCGTCAGGAATTTGATGAAGCGGAACTCGAACAACTTGCCCAAAGTTTGATCCTTCACGGTTTACTTCAACCGATTGTGGTGCGGAAAGTCGGTGAACGTTTTCAGATTATTGCCGGAGAACGTCGTTTCCGTGCGGCGATGCGTGCTGGTTGGAGTGAGGTTCCGGTTCATTGCCTGACGGTTGGCGATCGGGAAATGATTGAACTTGCCTTGACGGAAAATCTTCAACGTAAAGACCTTAACGCCATTGAAAAAGCGGTTTCGTTTGCGAATTATCTGGAAGCCTACGGCGGAACGCATGAGGAATTAGCCAAACGTCTTGAACTTGACCGATCAACCGTAACGAATCTGCTCCGACTTCTTGATTTGCCGCAAAAATTGCAGGATGCCGTGCGAAAAGAAAAATTAACGCAAGGTCATGTTCGGGCGTTGCTTCCGCTTGAAGAGTGGGAACAGATTGAGATGGCTGAACGAATTCAGTCGGAGTGCTGGAGTGTTCGAGAAACGGAACGACATGTTCGTGAGTTGATCGAAGCCGGACAATCCGGTGATTCAAAAGACGCTTGGCAAATTGTTGACCAAAACGGCAACACAAAACCAGTCAACCGATCCGGCAAACAACAAAGTGAACAAATCGTCCAACTGGAACAGGATTTCCGTGAACGTCTTGGCGGTATGCAGGTCAAATTGACGCAATCGAATGAAAAGGGAAAAGGAAAACTGGTTATTTCCTTTGCCGATCATGCGGAATTTGAACGGATTTATGCAATGATTTGCCAAAACCGCCCTAATAATAAAACAACCGCCTGATAAAAATATTGCCCAATTAAATTAGTCCCAATAGTCTCTAATGTCCCAATAGTCCCTAAAACTAGAAGGGACATTAGGGACAAATGGGATTATTGGGATATTCAAGACAATACCCCCAATCGATGATTGGAACAAATGAAATTCTGACGCCGTTCAAGCCGTCTAAGATTTTTCCGAGTGTTGATAAAGCGGACGATAACGGTTTACTTGGAGTTGGCGGGTTATTGAATCCGGATTGGCTTGTGGATGCGTTTACGCATGGAATTTTTCCTTGGCCCTTTGAATATGACTACGCCAATGGAACATCGGAAACGGTTCTTGGTTGGTTTTCGGTTGATCCGCGTTGTATTTTTGAGTTTGACCGGTTTCATATTGCCCGACGTTTAGCGCGAACCTATCGCAGTGGACAATTTCAAATAACCGCCGATACTGATTTTCACGGTGTGATCAATGGTTGTGTGAAAGCGCATGAATCGAAGGGAACTTGGATTACGCCGGAAATGATCAACGCTTACACTGAACTTCACCGGATTGGTTTGTGCCACAGTATTGAAGTTTGGCGGAATGGGTGTTTGGTAGGCGGAGTTTACGGGACGGCGATTCGCGGATTCTTTGAGGCGGAGTCGATGTTCCATCTGGAACGGGACGCATCGAAAGTTGCCTTAGTTGCGCTTATTGAGCGTCTGAAAAAACAAGGATATGCACTTCTGGATATTCAGGTCATCAACGATCACACCGCAAGTCTCGGCGCAGTTGAAATTTCTCGAAAAGAATATCTACAACGGCTTCATAATGCGTTGCAACAAGATAGATGTTTCAAAAGGTAGGCGACTTCTTGCTAAAAGGTTTTCACCTACGGTCGCGTCGGCGAAACATCGCCTACTGCCGTGATAGTTCTCTTACTTCTTTGATATAAACAATTGCCCCTAAAATCCTAAACAATCGGAGGAATTTTTCTTTGAGCGTGAATTATTTTACCCCATAACTTGAACGATTGGACATTTCGGGTAAAATTATCTGGAAATGTTAATGATCGTTCATGATGTCGGGAGTTTTCCGAACATTTTGTCGGGTTGCATTTTATTGTGTTAGTTTTGTTTTTAGTTGTTTTTTGAATACACGTTTTTTCGATTT
>JAIRLW010000175.1 GCA_031259095.1 Planctomycetaceae bacterium
AACAATTGTTCTCCAACATTCCGAAACAATCAGTACCTTTCCAAAACATGAGACCAATCTGTTGCGGTTTTCACTTTGACAAAAGCCTGACGAATTTGTTCTGTTTCGGGATGCAGCAAACTGTATTTAACGCCAAAAGCCCGCATTGTTGTTGCGGCGCGGCGTTCGCCGTAATGTTCCGC
The DNA here is from genome assembly GCA_031259095.1 of Planctomycetaceae bacterium. GTDB lineage: Bacteria > Planctomycetota > Planctomycetia > Pirellulales > Thermoguttaceae > WRKP01. The sequence goes on from JAIRLW010000175.1 coordinate 183, forward strand.
CGCTAACCGAAAATGTTCTTCCAAAACATGACGTTGTTCGTCAAGCGTTGGCGGTTCCGGTTTGGGCTGTCCGCGCAACAATGCGGCAAGATCACGGAAAAGCCAAGGATTCCCAATGATTCCACGCGCTAACGCCAAACCGTCCACGCCGCTTTCCCGCAACCGCCGCAAACATATTTCCGGCGTAAACAGATCACCGCTTCCAACAACGGCTATTTCCGAATGCCCACGCTCATTCAAATGTCGTTTCACATTCCCGATGAACTCCCAATCACTCGTTCCCTCATAACGTTGCCGAACAGTCCGACCATGAAGAAACACCGCGCAAACGCCAAGTTCCACACTGCCATTCAGTATTTCAAAGAAATTTTTCCGGCTTTCCGGTAAATCGTCAAAGCCTTTCCGAAGTTTAACGGTTAATGGTATGGAATCGGGCATGTTCCGGCGCACCGTTTCGACAATTTTCAGCGCCGTTTGCGGTTGGTTCAGCAAAGAACCGCCGCGACCACGACCAAGAACTTTTTTGACCGGACACGCAAAATTCAAATCAATAAGATCAAACCCTTCATCAATCAAACGTTTTGCGGCATGAACAAATTGTTCCGGTTCATTGCCCATGAGTTGCGCTCCAACAGGATGTTCGTCGGATTCCGCGAAATAGAGCCGTGATTTCCGTTTGGAAACGGCAATCACGAATTGATCAAGCATGACTTCGCAGAGTGTAAATTCCACGCCGAACTGTCGGGCGATTTTTCGCATCGGCGCATCCGAGTAACCGCTTAACGCCGCCTGAATCACCGGAAACATAAACTCATAACTACCTAATCGAAGCGGTAAAAACATAGAAAACCTCTAAGGAATTTCTAAAAATTCGTTTTTTGATCGACCCAATTCGACCAAATATCGACTAAAATCGATTTTGGGCGATTTCAGTCGAAGTTTTTAGAAATTGCCTCTAATTATTACCCTTCGGGAATCCAGAGTTTTGTGTGGGTTTCATTTTTGGTAATGGTTTCTGGAGTCCAGATTTTGTTTGATTTTCCGGCGGTGTTGTTTTGTAAAACGGTTTCCGACAGCGAACCGTCGGGATTGATCACACCGAATTGTACCAAAATCGTTTGCAACGCCCTCAACACTTCTTCGTCATTGCCGTATTTTGTGAGAATTTCACGGATTATTTCATTGGCTTGGGCGAATTGTTGGAGCGTGAATCGAATAACAAGTTCGTTGAGGAGGAACGATGCGTTTGGTAAGTTCGTTTCCTGTTTTGCTTTTTCAATCCATTCCAACGCGGTTTCAAAATGGTTGGTCTCTCGTTCAAGTTCAATCAGCAATTCAAAAGCGAGAACGCGAAAAGTTGCCGACATTGTTTCAACCGGACGATTAAGTATTTCCAACGCAAATCTTTTGATGATACGTTGTCTTTTTAACACCGCAGCAATCTGAATACCTTCAATCAAAAAAGCCGTTGGCAGTTTTTCCACATCAAAACGATGCCAACGCCAAATAGGATAATTGCCCAGAAACAAGAGTAATTCCTCTTCCGTAGCCGTAACCGGAATAGTAATAGCGTCATACATCGGCAATCCGAGTTTTTCGCGTAATAGATTGGCGATTCGGTCGGCAATTTCTTCGTTGATCCAATGCTCGATTACTTGAATTGCGCCCAAAAGACTCATGTTGTAAGCGGAATCTTTTGCGGCTTCCGTTGGCGTTTTCCCGTCGAGCAATCCCATCGGCAATTCGCACCAACGATTGATAAAAATTTGTTCATAATAATCTAATTCTACTTTTTTCATTGTTTCCCACTGTTCAACAGTTCGGGCGGGGTAAATGAATTTTATGTCAATCATGTTCTGTGTTGCGCAAACATTTTGAACCTGATGGTCGGCAATGACTTGGGTCAGGTCATTCCCGCAAGTCTCTTTAAGAATTTGTTCGACTCTCGACTGATCGCTTGCCAAAAAATCCATCACAACGAGTCGAGCCTCTCGATCTGTCTGTTTACCGTTCACGATAACGATTGCCAATCGTGAGGAGATCGTGTCGAGAGTAAGCGCCGTTTCCGACATGGCGAGCGGTCGGTCGATCAGCAGGAAGGAACCTTTAACAGGCGGAGAATTGGGATCAGGCGTTTCGTTGAGTTTAACAGAAAGAAACAACGGGTTGGAAAGAAGTTTTTCGTAAACGGTTTCGGCGTTATTAATTTCATATTCAAAGTACAGGGATTGTATTTGATCTCCGAAAGCGTTTTCAGTCATTAAAAAACGAGTTGCTTCAGCATCGGCGGCATCTTCGAGCAACGTGTTGGGCAAAGCGGCAAACTTTTTAAGAGCCTCGCAACCTCCGGTGTCGTCGAATAACCAGAATCGTACTGCGGCAACATTTCGCCAAATTGCTGACCAAGCCTGATCATATTGTGTCAACGATTCCAATTGTTCCAAACCTTTTTTCCAATGCATCAGTCCAATCAACTCAACAGCGTCGTCAAATTCCTTCTTTTTTGGAAAATGATCGGGACAGAAATCGATAAACAAGGGATCGCGGAGCAGGATTGGAATTTCTTTTCTTGAGGACGCGAGGAGGAGTAATTCGTTTGCGGCATCCTGAGCAGAGGGAAACTGTTTGAGTTGCACACAGATTGCGATGACAGGCAAAACGAATCCTCTTTTTAACAAAGCGAATGCGATTTGCATCATCACATTGATTAACGAACCATGCGCGACTCCTTTTTGGAAACATTCAAACCCGTTAATCATAATATTAACGGCATATTTCAAATCGACGCCGGTAATCGCGAGCGCTAAGGCGTATTCTGCGGTGGCGACGGGATTTTCCGGTTCTTTTTCGTAAAAGTTTTTTGCCAAAGGGAAAATTTCTTCCCATTTATTTTCTTTCCGGTAAACCGAAAGTTTTGCTTCGGTGAGACAAGCGCAATTGGGGTGATTTTTTTCGAGGGCGTCGATAAACGTGAGACAAGCAGCATTCTGGTTTGTTTCGAGCATTTGTTCAATTTGCCCAATTTCCTTAATCATTTCGGGGCAACAAAACCGGATTTTTTTCTCACGCCCGCCGGGACAAAGCGAATAAGGATCGAGAGTCATAATACTGTGGGGTTGTAAGAGTAAAAGGGTTGTTCGACAGACGACCTTTGGATGTAAAGTAAACGTATCCCGAACGCAAAGAGCAAAAAAATTGTACCATATCCCGCCAAAACAACGAGAGGGGGGAATTAGTGGAAGAGAGTGTCACATGCGGAATTTTTACCGTAATGGTTATAACCCCGCTTGCGAACTATTCACTATTCACTATTCACTAAAAAGCCTTGCAGCAATTGTGTTTTCGTCAAGGGGAGCGTGATCCTCCGCCGCAGAGTAACGAGTATTTCGTCCTTGCAGGGCTTTGGATTGGGGGAGGCGGCTTTCCGGCGGTTATGCACCTCTCGTCCCTGCGGGATTAAGACAAAAAACCGATCACGGAAAGTCCGCTGATATATTACGCTGATATATTACGATTAAATTGATATCTTAGGAAAAAGTATTTTTAGAGGTTCTCTATTTTTTAAAACCTTTCGTGAACATTCGCGTTTTTTGTGGTGAACATAAAAATAGGGCAAAAGAGTTATGGGATTGCCCACAAAATTCTGAAATAAATCAGGAAATTTCTTACCGTGTAAAATATAAAGTGGAGGATAAATCTGTGTTTAGAAAAAATTCTCTAAAAATTCTCTGCAAAATTGCAAAGAAGTATGACGGACAATATAGAAGAATAAAATGAAAGAAATGACGTGTTGAAATGGTTGGAAAAATTAAGTTTTTATGTTTTCTAAATCCTTATGTAATCAATAATTAAAACTTTTATTTTTTGTGGTTTTGTTTGGAGTTCTTTGTGATGTATATGGCAAAAAAATCCTTGTGAGGTTACCGTTAATGGGTTATGGAAAGAAAAATTTTTGTAATATTTCAGTGAAATTTTCATTTTTATTTCGTAAATACTTAATTCAAAATATCTTACGTCAATTTTAATGCATTAAACCTTGAAATTACATATATTCTTAACTGATTATTACTTAAAAATTTGTGTCAAAAGCAAAAATTCCACTAAAATAATACGAATTTTTTAATTTACGAATCAAGCAGACACAAATTTCTGACGAAAAATGGAAAACCAGACTCCCATACCTTTTATTTTTTTTAAAATCAGAGATAATGGGGCGCAATTCGTTTCGAATGATTTCGAACCGATTAGTTGTTTTGAATGAAGAGCTTCAACTTAAAGCCTGTTTTTGAGGAGTGTTACTGTGAAAACGACCTTGAATTTTTATCGACAAAATGTTGAATCTGGAAAACGCTCTCGGCTGTCATCCATTGATTCATTCCCAACATGCCAATGTTCCCTTGTTGCCGCTCGTGATGAAGACGAGGACGAGGATGAAGATTGGGACGAAGAAGATGAAGACTGGGAGGAAGACGAGGACGAAGAAGATTGGGATGAGGACGACGACGAAGAGTGGGACGACGAATTTGATGAAGATGATGAAGACTGGGAGGAAGACGACGAAGAAGAATGGGAAGACGAGGACGATGAGGAGGAGGAGGAATGGGAAGACCTCGACGATGACGACGAGGATATTGAAGAAGAAGACGATGATGAAGACTTTGACGATGACGAAGAGGAATAAATAGAGAACTGTGAAAGGGTTAAGTGAAGTGAATCAGGTGTAAAAGTTTGGAATAAACGTCAATGTTTATTCGTTATTCCTGACTTACTTAACTCATGTTACACCCCCTCTTCGCGTTTCATTCTCCCCAGTTCCCTCCATGCGGCTTTGGCAGCCGCCCAATAGATTTTCGCTTTGAGTGCAAAATGATTTAGTTTGTGCATCCATTTTAGCTTCTCCCATTTAAGATACGCCACCAACGAAGCAAATAAATGATTACTTTGTGTGGTCGCTGTTTTTGCCAGCGAAACATTTTGTTTCAGCGATTGGTGATATTCCTCCACACTCCATCGTTTTTTATAAAGTGTTTTGAATTTTTCCGTCGAGAGTTCCAAATGATTGCTGACCAGATACATCTCTTCCGTGGAACCGTCCTTGTTTGTCAAGACGAATTTGCATAAAAGAACTGGTATTTTCAAGTCTTTCAGCCATACTTTCACGGGTTGTTCTGTAGTCAGCGGTCATTGATCTAAACTGCTCCACGGACATTTCGTGCGATCAGACGTTGCGAACTGACCTAAGGCAACTTCTAAAAACCTAATTTTTTAGACAGAATGGACAAAATTTTCAGAATTTACAAATTAAAAAATTATCTGTAAAGCCTGAAATTTTGTAACGTCTCACTTTGCGACATTCTTTACTGCCAATTCTCAATTATCAACTATCAGCGATCCTTCGGGAGAAGGGATCGTCCACCTTTGTTGACCTCGTTCCCATTTGTCCGATGGTGATTGCGGTGTCGGCAGAGATCGTCCACCTTTGTTGACCTCGTTCCCATTTGTCCCTAAAGTCTCTAAAGTCCCTAAAATTGGGACGATTGGGGCAATAGAGACAAATGGAATTTTTGAGAAAATTTAAAAAACAAAGCCAAATTCCCTATTTTAACTTGTTTTGTTTTTGAGAAATCGGTAAAGTTCTTTTCCAAGAATACCTTTCAACCTGATATTACTATGAAACGTTTGATTATCATTTTAATTTTGTTGTTTATTTCCGGTTGTCAATCAATGCCGCATGAGCAGAATCCAACTGTTTTGGTTGATGATCCGCACTTGCAGCAACACCAACAGCAGTTGCAACCCGGTGCAGCGGAACGACTTCTGGCTAAAGCTGCCCACTTTTTACGAAGAGCAATGCCTGAAACGGAACAGGTTAACGCTCAGGAAAATCTGCCTATCACAATGCCAAAACCTCCGGTGATTCCAAATTCGTCTCAGATCGCAACGAGGAATCCAGCAGCGTTTTATCTTCCGCAACCATCCCAAAAATCACGCCCCGGTTCCATTCAAGCGTCGCAAATGCTTTTCAATTTTGACTTTGCAAAAAATGAACCGAATGAGTCAATAGAATCAAATGAATCAATAGAATTGAACGAATTAAACAAACCAAACGAATTGAATGAATCAAAAATTTCCGAATCCGCAACGCCACCGGCAAAACAGACGGCAAAAATAAATGTTCTACAACCGCAAAACGGTGATTCCGAATCGTTCCGGCAATTACTCAAACTTATCGCCCAAACGCCAAAAGAAAATCGAGGCGTTGACGACGCTCAGTTGAAACAACTACTCACTAAATTCCGAAATGAAAATTGGGAAGAAATGCCCGAACTTGAAACCAGTTATCTTTTTCATTTAAGAAATAAAATTCTTCCTAACTATCGTTCACCAAAGAAGTTAAATAGAAAAATCTCCGAAGAAACGTTTGACGAAACCATCGAGGTTGGAACTGCCGGAGAGGAAGATGAATTTTACGCGACTGATACGGCAAATACGGATTATGAAGAACGTGAATCGGCTCCGCTACCGCCGTCAAAACCAATAAAAAAACCGCTTACCGATTCTGTTTCCGCAACATCGGCACGAACATTGCCCAAACATACTCGGCAACGTAAACCTGTTTTGACAGAAGAAAATCAGCAAGAAATCATTGACGAGGCGATTGATTCTCGTGAAAGAATTGCGGATTCTTCAGACGATTCTCTTTCGAGAAGTAAGCCGAAATCGTTTCCGCCTTCAGTTTTTGCGTCAACCGAACCGCCTTTGCCGAAACCTCCAACCTCTGTCCAACCGGTTTATCCGAAAATCACGCAACTGGAAGGTTCCCAACCGATTGTTCCGGCTGGTTATCAGGCGAGAGTTCAGCCTCCCTACGCAAACCAACACGGAACATCGCCGGAATCATCGGGAAATATCGTTCATGCTTACGCCCATTCCGATTCTGTTCCGGTCAACACGTTTAGTAATAAAGAGTGGGAATCATTGGTACGAATGGGCGCAGACCAATTACGAAACAAAATTGAACAAACGCCGCATGGTCGAACTTTTGCCAACGAAAGCCGTCTCCGACTTCTTGAAATGCTTTTGGGAAATCGTAACGAAGCGGTCAAACCAATTGCGGGCGTCGATAAACCGATTAACGAATTTATGGCAAACCAGATGCTTGGTTTTGCCGCATTTCTGGATGAAGCCGGAATACCGGAACAACGAATTCGTAACATGAATGCGCTTTTCCGGTTTGACGAAAGTTTGATGGAACTCCGAAAGGTTTGTCCGATTAAATTGAAAAGAGTCCAGTTTGTCAAGGAATGGGATACGTATGGCAGTTTTATTCCGCGAACGGAAGATTGTTACGCCGGAGAACAACTGGAGATTTATATGGAACTCGAAAATCCGACGATACGCCATACCCAACACGGATTCTATGTTAGTACGTCGGTTAGTTACGAAATACGAGACCGGACGGCTAATGTGTTGCATAAAATTAACCATATTCCTGTTGAAGAAACGGTGTTAAGTCAAAGACGTGATTACTGTATCGGACTTCGGGTTCGGTTACCGGAAAAAATTCCACCCGGTCAATATCAACTGCGCGTCAATGTAACAGACATGAACGACGAAGCAATGTCCTACGCCGAAGAACAAGTTCCGTTTAAAGTTATTCCGGTTGCCAGTCCGGAAAATTAATAATGAGAGATTTTAAAAATACCATTGCCTAAACACAATTTTGATTAAAAAATTATTTGTCTCCTTTGTCCATCCCTATTGTCCCATTTGTCCCTATCATCCCTTAGCCCTATTTTTAGGGACATTGGGGACAAATAATTCGGTGATTAAAAAATCGACTTTGACCCAATATTCTATTTATGACTAACCGATTTTTGAAGCGTCGTAACAAAATCAGGCGTTACGTGATTCGTCAACGGCTTGATGCTGTTCTGATTTCCAATCCGATTAATGTTCGTTATTTAACTGGTTTTACCGGCGGCGACAGTTATCTGATTATTGGAGTTTCCGGCGATATTCTTTTGAGTGATACACGGTTTATTATTCAGATTGAAGAGGAATGCCCCGATTTGGAAGCGTATTTCCGTTCCGCGAATGAACCATTGCCTCAGTCGATTGGACGGACGCTTGGTAAAACAACATCGGGCAAACTCGGAGTAGAAGCGGGATCGATAACGCTTGCCAAATATGAACGAATTGTTCAGGCATTACCGACATGGAAAATTGTTTCGACGCAAAATCTGGTCGAGGAATTACGGCAGATCAAGGATGCTGATGAAAAACGGTTAATTCGCAAAGCGATTAATACGGCTTATCAGGCATTTCGCTCTCTACCGGAATTTATAACGCCGGAACGGAGTGAGATTGATATTCGCAACGAATTGGAATATCGAATGCGTTTATACGGAGCCGAAGATAAAAGTTTTCCGTCGATCATTGGAGCCGGAGCGCGTGCGGCGCTTCCGCATGGTTCACCGGGTTTGCAGAAACTTGCCGGTCAGTCGCATCTCCTGATTGATTGGGGAGCCATTACCAACGGTTACATGAGTGATTTGACACGTGTTGTAATTCTTGCGAAAAAGGATAAAAAACTTCGCACCGTTTACGAAACAGTTATTAACGCGCAGGAAGCGGCAATCAAGGCGATTCAACCCGGCAAACGTTGTAACGAAATTGATACAGTTGCCCGTTCTGTGATTAGCGATGCTGGTTACGGTAAATATTTTAATCATGGGCTTGGACATTCTTTTGGTCTTGAAATTCACGAATCGCCGCGATTCGCCGCCGGTGATCACTCCCTACTTAAACCCGGAATGGTGATGACTGTAGAACCGGGAATTTACTTAAAAGACTGGGGCGGAGTCCGAATCGAAGACGATATTATTGTTACCAATACAGGTTGCGAAGTTCTTAGCCGTCTCATTCCGAAATCGTTTGACGAAATATGTTGTCTTTTTTAAGATTCGGAATGAGGACGCAATCGAATTATAATTACAAACCCTAAACCACAAACCACAAATTACGAAACAATGCTTGGTTCCGCATCACAAATTAATAATTTTATGAACATGTTTGGCGTTCAACAGGGATTGTCGCCGGAACAAATTGCCAAAATGTCGGGAACTTCCCAAGTCCGTCATGATGGCAACGTCAATCGTAACAACAAAGCCCATTCCATTGATTCTGTAACAATTTCACCGACTGCCAATATGATCCGGCAACTTCTGAACATGGAACTGCAAAACTCTGACGATTCTTTGAAAACCGCAGAGCTTGATTTGACTGGTCTTGCGCAACTCAAACAGCGTGGCGACATGCTTGCGAATATGCTTCAGGTCAAACTCAAAAATTTTGAAACTAATTTAATTACAGGGATGAAATCCTCTGGATTGGACGCGACACAGGAAATGGACATGAAAAACGGAGACAATGGTTTACTTCTTATGAACGATTTACCGAACAAAGAATCGATCCAGAATTTTTTGCAAAACAACGGTAAATTGAAAGAACAATTTCAGGAACTTGCTCAATTTGCAAACATTCTTGAGACGTTACAACAACTAGGTTCCAATACGGGAACGAAAACGGTTAATAGTGCAATTATTCCTCCGGCGGTGCAATATACGCAACAATCTCAACCGCTTCGTTCCGAACCGCAACGCCCCGACGCAAGTTTTATTCTTCATATTATGCGTGGTCAGACTTCTTATTCGTTCGAATAAATTAACGAGTAATAAATTTGCTGATTGTTTCAAATTTTTTTGGGAATAATTATTGATGTCAACAATCAAGAGATAGGTGATGTTTCGCCGAAACATTGCCTACTTGATCAAAAGATAAAACAAACAAAAAATTGCAATAACAATTTGTAATATTTCAACGGAATTTCCAATCCTGATTTTTAACTACGAAATACGCGAATGAACACTATTGTTTCCCACCCGTTTGGAAACACAAGGAAAGTTTTCGTGAACATTCGTGTTTTTCGTGGTGAAAATAAAAATAGAACAAAAGAGACGGTTTGCCGGGAAATAACGACGAAATGTTGCAACAATGCTATACTCCTCGCACTTTAAAATTCGGTTTTTGTAATAAAAAAATAACATTGTATATTTTTTTGTCCCGCTAGGGACGACACTTTTTTTGAACAGGATAAAACATCAATACACCGCAATACGTGTCGTCCTTACAGGACTTTGGATTATGGCGTTGCTTGCCGTATGCAGAAGCATTCGGTTAATAAAGTTTTTTGGTGAATAGTCTCTGCGGGACGGAAATACCGATTTACTGTTAAAAATAATCAACACGAAAATATAAAACTACTGTTATCCATTGGGTTAGTTTTATTTTTCGTCGTAAAAAATAAAACCGAATTTTAAAGTGTGAAAAATATAGTATTTTTTAATCTTTTTAATAATATAGTCTGTTTTGCTGTTTCATAGGCTTAAAAAATAATCAGTGAAAATCAGCGTAATCTGCGGATTATTTTTTCATGTGTTCTGTGGTTAATTGAAATCGACTGTTACTTTTTTTCAATATTTCTTATGCTTTCCCGTGAAGACATTGCTTTTATGTATCTTGAACAACTTCCGTTTGAGCCGTATCCGTTTCAGGAAGAAGCCATACTTGGTTGGTTTTCATCGGAACAAGGCGCGTTGGTGTGTGCGCCGACGGGAATGGGGAAAACATTGATTGCAGAAGCGGGAATTTATGAAGCGATGAAAACCGGCAAAAAAGCCTATTACACCACGCCGTTAATCGCCTTAACCGAACAAAAATATCGTGAAATTCAAGCCGCTTTGGAACGTTGGGGATACAATAAACATTATGTCGGTCTTGTAACAGGAAATCGGCGGGAAAATCCCGATGCTCCGATTCTTGTTGTTGTAGCGGAAATTCTTTTTAACCGATTGTTGACGGCGCAAAGTAACGCGGATACCTTTCATTTCGATGACATTACAACAGTGGTGATGGACGAATTTCATCATTTTGCCGACATGGAACGCGGTATGGTTTGGGAGTTTACTCTTAATTTACTTCCGAAACATATTCGTACGTTGTTAATTTCCGCAACAGTTGGAAACGCTTATGATTTTGTTGCATGGCTTCGGGATAATGTTCAACGGCGTTTGACGTTGATTGAATCATTTGAACGAAAAGTTCCGTTGACTTATCAATGGATTGGCGATCAACTGCTTACCGAACAACTCGAACTCATGACCCATGGCGATGAGGAATCGCGTTTAACGCCGGCGTTGGTTTTCTGTTTCGACCGCAACGAATGTTGGAACATTGCCGATCAGGTGCGCGGGCGCGATCTGATAACGCCTGAACGTCAAAAAATTATTACGCAAAATCTTGAGTGTTACGATTGGAAAGAAGGAGCGGGACCGCATTTAAAACAATTATTACTTCGCGGCGTTGGAATTCATCACGCCGGAGTGTTACCGAAGTATCGGCGGATTGTCGAAGATTTATTTCAACAAAAATTATTGTCGATTTGTGTTTGTACGGAAACGCTTGCAGCCGGAATCAATTTACCGGCGCGGTCGGTGGTGTTGCCGAGTATTCTGAAAGGCAAACCGGGTGAAAAGAAATTGATCGAATCAAGTTCTGCCCACCAAATTTTCGGCAGAGCGGGAAGACCGCAATATGATCATCACGGTTTTGTTTTTGCGTTGGCGCATGAGGACGATGTAAAAATCGGACGTTGGAAAGCGAAATACGATCAGATTCCCGAAGACACGAAAGACCCGAAATTGCGTGAAATGAAGAAGAAACTGAAAAAAAAAGCTCCAACACGGCGGACAACCGAACAATACTGGACCGAAGAACAATTTTTGAAACTCAAAGAAATGCCGCCCGGAAAACTGGCAAGTCGCGGCGTGATTCCTTGGCGATTTTTAACGCACATTATTTCGTTGGATCATCATATTGATCCGATACGAAAAATTGTCGGACGGAGATTAATGAGCGAAAAATGGGTTCGGGAAGGTCAGAAAAAACTCGATGAAATGCTTCTAACACTTTCCAACGCGGGCTTTATCAAACTTGAAAAAGAAAACGAAAATACTCATGAACCGGTTTCCGCAGCACAACCGGTATCTCCAGATCAAACGGAATTTAATTTTAGTTTCGTTTATCCGACGGAACGTTTGCCGGAGTTGATGAAATTTCGCGGAGTTCATCCGCTTTACGGAATGTTTTTATTACAACATTTAGGTTTTGCGGATCGGGCAGAGCGTCTTCAGGCGTTTGAAAGTTTGCTGGAACTTCCGCCGTCGATTGGACCAAGTGTCCGCGTTCCGAAACAGGATATTTTACCGAATGGTACATTATCAACGGAACGGCTGGATTCGATGCTTCTTTCGTTGGGGCTTGCGACTGCCGACGAACTTGTTCCGAAAACCGAAGAGGAGGAAGAGGAAGAACGTGAAAAACGTCGGCATTTTGGAGGTTGGGCGGAAGAGCGATTTTATGTCATTCCGTTGGCGGAAAAACTGCGGCGACTTTTTGAGTACGAATATCCAACGGTTGAAGTTCGTATCAATCCTGTTTGGGCGGCGGGTGAAATTTTGCTTGAATTTAAGGGTGATTTCAACAAATATGTTGTTTCGCGGGCGATTCAAAAACAAGAAGGCGTTATTTTCCGTCATCTTCTCCGGTTAATTTTGTTACTGGAAGAATTTATGGAGATGACGCCGGTTGACGGTTCGCTGGACGATTGGAAAGCCGATTTAACAGAAATGACGGAAACATTAATTGCATGTTGCACCAAAGTCGATCCGCAAAGCACGGAAGAAACTCTTGAACACGCAAAAGAAAATGCCATCGATGAAATAATGTAACTTTCAGAGACTTTAGATAATTCATTTTTAATCACAGAGTTTTTTATTGAAGGATTCTTGCCTCATTTGCCCCTTATGTCCCATTTGTCTCTGATGTCCCGACCGCAAACGTAGGCATTTTTTCGCTAATAAATCCGTGCGGGCGAGATGCCTGCGATCCTGCTAAACAGGTTTTTAGAAGTTCTCCCTAGATTTGCAAGCGCCAAAATGATGTTTGCAAAAGTACAGTCATGAACAAAAAAATCCAACAAATCGCTATTGATAAAAAAGACGGAATTGAAAAATCCGCAACAACATCGAATCTGATTGCCGTTGCCAGTTCCGACGGTAAAACGATTCATCAGCATTTCGGAAGGACAAAAGAATTTCATATCGTTTTGATTAACGAAAACGGATATAACTTTGTTGAAACAAGAACGGTTGAACCTTGTTGTAACCAGTTTGAACATCATGAACAGTCTTTTGACAACGTTTTGGACGTATTGAGTGATTGCGACGCGATTGTTACAGGAAAAATCGGTCGCGGCGCATTGGAATATCTTAGTGCCAAAGGAATGCGCGTGTTTGAAATAACCGGATACGCCGATGATATTCTCAATGAATTTTGCCGTAATCAAACACAATATTTTCCGAAAAAAGATTCTTAACGCAACAGTTTATCTTGTGATTTTTGTTCAGATATTATGAATTGTTGTCATCTTAACTCGGAAAAGGCGACCGGATATTGTATTAGATAAAACGGTTCATTCTTTTTTGCGGAGTTAATGACAATGCCATAAATATCTCTGTGGTTAATAAAAAACAGGTGGGCAATGTTTCGCCGAAACGTTGCGTCGGCAATAGCCGACTTTGACCCTGTTGACAGACGGAAATCGAAGAGCCAAATCAAACGCGGCGACCTTTCGGCGAAAGTCGCCCACCTACGGTTGCCTACCTGACTTGGTTTTATCGCTCTGAATAGTTACCATTTTTTGAGAAAAACAGAAAAATATCTCTTGCCTTAAAATTCATTATTGTTTATTCTCCGTTGTACGGATTTTGTGTACGTACTGGATTGTTGAAGTTTCCATTGATGCGGTGTCCTCATAACAGTGAAAATAATGATGTTGAGAAAGTTTTTACCGATTTTAATATTGCTTGTTTTGTGTTCCGGTTGCCAGTTATTCAGGAACGCTTTTCGTCCGAAAGACCCGAAGGCTCCACCGCTTATCACGGCACAACATCCGACCTTAGAACAACTTACGTCGGCAATCAATCGGAATAGTATGGCGATTCGGAATATGACCACCGATAATGCGTCGATTCTAGTTCCGGGAGTTCTGTGGCCCGTTCAGTCCCGATTGACCTTTGAACGTCCGAAACGTCTTCGAATTCAGGGTTCCGCAACAACGCTCGGCGGTCAGGAAATTGATTTTGGAAGTAATGACACGTTATTTTGGCTTTGGGTACGACGTTTGCCGGGTGAGATGTGGTATTGCCGTCACGATCAATTCCCTATCTGTCCAGTACGTTCCTCAGTTCCGATTGAACCGGATTGGTTTATTGAAGCGTTGGGTATCATTGAGTTTAGAGCAGAAGATCAACACGAAGGTCCGGTAACAACCGACGATGGACATTGGGCAATTATTTCACGTCGTCAAACACCGTCCGGGCAATTTGTCAAACGAACAATAATCAATGCTCAAAACGGTTGGGTATTGCGTCAGGAAATGTATTCTCCGCAAAATGAGTTGGTGGCTCTGGCAATTTCCAGCGATCACCGGTATGATAAAGGAACAGGAGTTTTGTACGCACGGCGTGTCGAAGTGCAATGTCGGGGCGCGGAAGGGAAAATGACCATTGATCTGGGAACACCCTCATTCAATGTGACCACGCCATTTTCATCCAAAATGTTCACCATGCCGACATTCACCGGTTATCGACCAATTGATCTGTGTGCGCCGGAATTTCTGCAAAATCAAGGCGTAATCATCAGTCCGCTTCCGACATCGGACACGCCGCCCATACCGGAAGCAAGTGTGCCAACTTTTATCAAATAATCCCTATGGACTCAACGTTATTATCTGGAATACCGGTTGTATTTACCACCGCATTGGAAGGAATGCAACCTGTGGACACTACATTATTGCCCGGAATGCCGGCTCCGTTCTGGTTCGTTCAATTTTTCAAAGTCGTTGGTTTTGTGCTGCATCTCATTCCAATGGGACTTTGGTTCGCCGGTTTGCCGGTTGCTGTTCTCTGCGCACTCGGGGATTGCCTACATTCACAGCGTTACGTTCAACGCATGTTCGGGCAATTTCCAATTATTATGGCGCTCGGTATTAACTTCGGCATCGTACCGCTGTTGTTTTTACAGACAACCTATTACAAATCGTTTTACACCGCAACTGTCTTAATGGCATGGCATTGGATTTTGGTAATTCCAATTTTGATTGTCGGCTATTACGCACTGTATCTCGCCGCGTTCAGTTGCAAAAATAAAGACAGCAACGATTGTTTATGCAACAAAAATAATCAACGACGTCATTGCAAAACAGTTTTTTACGGAATGATTGCGTCGATTGGCCTTATTACTATCGGCATTTTGATTTCCAACGGTTTGACGTTAATGGTTCGCAGTGATCTTTGGGCTGGAATCATGGAGCAAACAAATCACTACGGCGCAACAACCGGTGTTGCCAATAATATGCAGGACGCCACACTGTGGATTCGGTTGGCGACCATGTTCGGACTTGGTTTGATCACCACCGGAGTTTGGGCGGCTGTCGATTCACATCTGTTGTTACGGAATAATTGTTCCGGTCAAAATTCAGTACAACAATCGGAAGAATCCGTTTCAGAAGAAATAACGTCTTATCGGCGTTGGACGATATTATTGTCGCTTATTCTGACTGTTTTAGGATCGATTTTATTAACGGGAACAGAATGGGCGGTCAAAACCGGCAACGGCGGTGTAAATCTAGCGATGGCGTATCCCTGTTTCGGGTGGGTTGTTCTTTTGGCGTATCTTGTTTTGGTTTCATTTTTGTTTGCGGGACTGATAAAACGGCATTCCGGTAAATTCGTAACGGTTGCCGTCCTGTTTCATCTTTTAACGCTTTCCAGTTTCGGAATTATCCGCCAAATCGGGCAAAACGCGGGAGTAAGTCTATATGTTAATGTCGCAGAAATTCCAACGAATATCCAATGGTCGCCGCTGATAACATTTTTGATTGTTTTTGTTGCGGGCTTAGTTGTGATCGCGTGGATGCTCCGGCAAACGATTGTGTCCGTTAATCGACCAAATTCTGAATCATAAATATGCGATTGGCAGGAATTTCTACCAACATGTTGTCCTTAACGGGACGAAAATACAAATATTTTTATTGTTGCAACAATCAAAACACGATCATGACGACTGTCGAAAGGATAACATAAAAAATAGACTGTTACCTTGAATTATATTTATGCCGATAAAAATTCTTTTTGTTTTTGTTGTATCAGTATCAACGATATTCGGCGCGGATATTGAATTTGATTTTGAGCGGGACGATGTATCGATAATTGATTCGCGCCGGATTGTTGATGCGATAGACAAGGGAATTCAATATCTTAAAAGTCAACAAAAGCCGGAAGGACAATGGGAATACGAAGTTCCCGGTCATACGCTTGGAGCGACCGCGATGTGTGTTTTGGCATTTCTGGAAGCTGGCGTTTCGAAAAAAGATTCCTCGCTCATTCGCGGAGTTCAGGCGATTCGCCGATATCAGGCGGGAGATAATATTCGTGACGTTTATCCGATTGCGGTGCAAACGATGGCATTAATTCGTTACGGCGATCCGTCTGATCGTCCTCTTTTGGAACGGAATGTCCAATGGTTTGGGCAACAACAAATCAACGACCATTCCGATGGTCACGGCGGTTGGCAATACAATTCGGGTTTTCGGCATTACAGTACGTTTGAAACTTATTATGTTGGACTTGCTTTGTATGAAGCGGAACAACTCGGAATTTCTGTTCCGCGCGAAATGTGGGAAAAGATACGACGTTTTTGGGAACGTACGCAAAATACCGACGGTTCATGGGGTTATCGTCCGTTATCTCAGGGCAGCGGCGACGCTCATTCTTGTACGACAAACGCGGGAATTATTTCCTTGATTCTTGCAACAAGAATCAACGATTCGGGACAATTCCGCGTCGAAGGCGATCATATTCATTGCGGACACTGGGATCCTTATCATGTTTTCGACCGAATCGATCACGCTCTGACTTCATTGGATAAATCGTTGGTACGACAACTAAAAGCCGGTCCTGCATGGTGGAATGCCAATAATTTAAATTCGGACAGAATTCATGGAATGCATTGGGTTCATTACAACTTGTTTGCAGTGGAAAATACTGCACGTTTATTAGGACAGCGTTATATTGGTCGTTACGATTGGTATCGGGAAGGCACCACCTCGCTTCTCCGGCAACTTCGAGAATATCGTACGCATTGGGCTGACCGTTCCGGCGAAACAATTTTAGAAACAGCCTGTGCGGTCAGTTTTCTTGCCAAAGGCCGTAAACCGTTAATGATTTCAAAAATAAAAAATTCGCAAAAAAATTTATTGGATTCCGGTTGGAATCAACATCCGTATGATATTGATCATTTGTTACGATTTATTGGTTCACGTTGGAATTTTCCGCTCGGTTGGCAACATCTCGAATTGAACAAAACTTCGGCGGAGGAATTGATTTTGTCTCCGGTTCTTTATTTTTCCGGCAACAGAACGCCGCTTGCCGGAAATGATACAGAAACGAAAATGATTGCCGCAAAACTTCGTACTTATCTTGATCAAGGCGGTTTCATTATTGCCGAAGCGTTACAAGACGACAAGAATTTCGATACAGGGTTTCACGAATTGATGAAACAGATTTTTCCTGAAACGGGTTACGAATTTTTATTACTGGAACCGTCGCATCCTATTTGGTCAATTGAAACGTTTATTGAACCGGATCAACGCCGTCCGATTAAAGGAATCACAACGGCGTGCCGGACGAATGTTGTTTATATTCCGGCAATCAAAGGCGAACCGCCGCTTTCATGTCTTTGGGAAATTGTTCGTGTGAACGGACGCAACGATTTGTATTCGCCAAAGGTTCAACGTCAAATTGATACGGCGCTTGGAATTGGTTTGAACATCCTGACGTATGCGACAAATTCCGAACGAAAATATCGGGATCAAGTTACGGAATTGAATTTGTTCAAAAATAATTCCGATTCTAATAGTCGTCGTGGTTGTATTTTTCTTGGACTTTTGGCGCATGATGAAACGAATCCGGCGCCGCGTGCCTTACCCAACTTGCTTCATTGGGTTGAGTCGAATCTTGGTTTACCTGTTATGAATCGGATTGATTCTGTGGAAATTATTGATTCGGTTTTGTCCGGGTATCCGATTTTGTTTATGTTTGGTCGTCAAACGTTTCAGTTTTCTCCGGAACAACGGAATATGTTACGCCAACATTTGGAATGCGGCGGATTCCTTTTTGCCAATTCGATTTGTTCGTCGAAAGCGTTCACCGAATCGCTGATCAATGAAATGCAACAAATATTTCCCGATTCGCCGTTTCAACCGATTCCTCTTAACGATCCGTTATTTTCCGACCATTTCGGCGGTTTTAACATTGAAACGTTGGAACTTCGGCAACCGGAACAATCGCCAAACCGTGCGGTTGTTACTGAATTACGAAAAGAAAAACCGGAACTGTACGGAATTCGGTTGGGGATGGAGAACCGTTGGGCGGTTGTTTTTTCGCCGAATGATATTGCCTGCGCTCTCGAAACATCCAACTTTTCCGGTTGTCGTGG
>JAIRLW010000192.1 GCA_031259095.1 Planctomycetaceae bacterium
GCCCTTTCAGGGCGTTGGGTTGACGGGGGGAACTTACCCCTACCCCGTTGGGGTAGGCTATAATCCTGACGCCCCTTTCGGGGCTAATATAAAAAATAAAAATTCCACTGATATATTACGATTCTTTACTCTATTTTAAACATTACAATTTTGACTGCTTATAGTATAATTATCCTCTCCAAAATGTGAAACAATCAGATTATTTGTCCTCTTAATCCTTATATTCCTATTGTTTCTTTTGTCCTAATTATAGGGATATGAGGGACAATAAAGATTTAATGGAACAAAAAACAGATTGATTTGGTTTGTAACGTAATATTTTTTCTTGTTATTTTTGTCTATAAAATCTGTTATTAATAGATTTTTTTTTTTGAAATTCTCCTTAAATCAAAAAAATTCAAAAAAAATTGAGCGATATAATTGTAAGCCTGTAATAATGTGCTATACTTCACTTGTTATTTTATTCTATTAACCTTTAACCTTTAACCTTTAATTTTTTTCACCTTTAAACCTGCTAAGGAACTCCCACTATGTTGAACAGACTCAGAATCAGAACAAAATTGATAGGAGGATTCGTTTTAGTCCTTCTATTACTTGTTCTTGTTGCCTTTGGCGGTTACTTTGGATTGACCCAAAGTACCGAAACCACAACGGAAATGATGACTGTACAAGACATCTTCCATGAAATTCAGGCGCTTCAGACCACCATTTTTCAAGCCCAAATTGTGGCGACCAACGGCGTTTTATACCGCGATATGAAATTCGCTGAAGACCGAAGAACGATTGATAAACAATTCGAAGAAATTGTCGATCTCACTCGTCCCAAAATGCTTCCTGCCAACAGGGAATCTCTCGAAAAACTTTTTACCAATTACAAAAATTATGCCAAATTAGATGATGATTGGTATAAACTCGAGTTTGAGCGGGAAAAGGAATTGGAAATTCTGCGGGAAAAAGCCGAACTAATCGCCGCTTCATTGAGTCAACTTTCAGATACTATCGAAAAAGCAATGGAAACATCGGAGGAAGCAAAAGAATTTGAGGGACGCCGTTATTTTTCGGAAGAGCGGGCAATCCAATTAAAGACGACCAATCACTGTTCCACCATATTTGCACGGTTACGGCGATTTTATTACCAATATTTTTCCGAGTTAAAACCTGCGAAGAAGCGGGAGGTTGCTGAATGGATTGATAAAAATATCCAAGACTTGAGTCAAGCATTGGAACTTGTTGGTCCTCATTTGACTACTAATGAAGGGAAAAAAACATACGCCGAGATTATCAAAGCCCTCAAAGAATGGGAAACATCGTTTCATGAGAACATAAAATATCTCGACCGACAAAATGAACTTGATATCGATCAAAATAAAATCATCGTTGATATGGATAATGATGCGAAATCAATAAATAAGCGGGTCTCTGAACGAATGACCAAGATTAGAGAAGTTTCTGAAAGCACAGATCAGATACTTCTTAAGATCATTCCCTGTGTTGCTGTTTTTGCCCTACTGGTTGGATTGGCGATCAGTGTTGTTTTAAGCCGAAATATTACGGGAGGATTAGCGGCAGTGATGGAAATGCTCAAAAAGGTTGTTCTGGAAGGCGATTTGAACGCGGAAATCAAACCGGAATTGACGCACCGTGCCGATGAAGTGGGCGAAATGGCGACGGTCAGCGAATCCATTCTCAACGATTATAAAACCATCGACGCGATGGCAAACGCATTAGCGGCAGGAGATTGGCGTGTTACCGTCAAAGAAAAAGGAATGCTGGACACGATGAATCAAAATTTGTCCAAAATGCTGGATCAGGTCAATCGTGCCTTGTATGAAATCAATGAAGCGGTGAAACAAGTTGCGACCGGTTCGGGCGAAGTTTCTTCGGCGTCGCAAACGTTATCCAGCGGAGCGCAGGAATCTGCCGCCAGTCTTGAAGAAATCACCGCGTCGATGAGTGAAATCAGCAGTCAAACAAAGGCAAACGCCCAAAGCGCCGGCGAAGCCCGTGATCTTGCCCAAAAAGCAACTCATGCCGCCTCCGAAGGTCAGGACGCAATGAAAGAAATGACGTCCGCAATGGATCGAATCACCAAAAATTCAACCGAAATTCAACGGGTGATTAAAGTGATCGACGATATTGCGTTCCAGACGAATCTGTTGGCGTTGAACGCTGCCGTCGAAGCCGCAAGAGCCGGCGCACACGGAAAAGGTTTTGCGGTGGTTGCTGAAGAAGTTCGTAATCTTGCCGCGCGAAGTGCGAAAGCGGCAAAAGAAACGACCGACTTAATTCAAACAAGCGGGCAGGAAATCAATCGCGGCGGTGAAGTTGCCTCGCACATGTCGGAAGTTCTCAATACTATTGTCGATCAAATTAAGCAAACAACTGATTTGGTCGTGGGTATTGCGGTTGCAAGCAATGAACAAGCACAAGGTGTGGCGCAAGTTACCGTCGGCTTACAACAAATCGACGCCGTAACTCAACAAAATACCGCTGCCGCCGAAGAATCCGCCAGCGCCGCCAATGAAATGAGCAGTATGGCGTCCAATTTGCAACAACTTGTCGCTAAGTTTCAACTTAAACATTAAGGAATAGATGTTAGGAAAGTTATACTTTGCGGTCATCATCAATGAGTTGTTTTTAGAAACGCAAGCGTCCCGCCGACATGGAAAACGGCGGGACGTTATTTTTGGAAACTCATTTTTATGAAAAATCATTTGTCCTAATTAGTTTCGTTAGTTCCTAATGCCCCCCAAATTGGGATATTAGGGATGATAGGAATATTAGGGATAAATAATTATTCAGAAAACTCTCTCGGCGGTCGTACTGCTTGTCCCCTATTTTTTACAATCTTTGCTGATTATTTCACATTTTGTGGGATAGGTCAAAAATCAAGAGGTAGGCGACCTTTTTCCAAAAGGTCGCATCGGCGTACTCGCCGACGCGATGTTTCGGCGAAACATCGCCTACCTTGGATTTTGACCTAAACAATGATTCCGCCAAAATGTGAAATAATCTGGAATTTAAGTTCCTCTTGGTCGGAAGATTTTTTTGAGGAAATCGAGTTGATCAGGTTGATCCGGCTTGTTCTGAATTTGTTCAAGCCGGACTCTTGCTTTTTCAGCGTATTCCGTTTGAGGATATTTGTCCAGCAATTTTTCGTAATACAGTTTCGCCGAACCATAATATTGTTTTTTGTCATAAAATTGCCCCATCGTCCATTCCCGTTCCGCTTGACGTTGGATGATCACTTCCTTCATTTCAAGAATTTCTTCTTTTTCACCATCGTCCAACTCAGAACTAAATTGCCGAAGCGTTATGTCCGCCAATTTTTGGGCTTCGTCAAGCGTGGCGCCGCTGTGTTCGGCTCCCATATAGGCTTTGGTTCGCGCCTCTAACTCCAATTCATGGGCTTTGGTAATATATTTGCTAAGCGGATAGTTTTCACGTAAAAAATTGTAATAATAAGCCGCATGATTATAATTGTCGTCGCCTTTGTAGCGTCCTTTCAACAAATACGCAGTTGCCAACGCCATCACCGCAGCATCGGAAATCGGACCATTAGGATCGTTGATAAAAATAGTTTCGTAGGCTTTTTTGGCATAGCCGAAAGTATCGAAGGTTGGACGCGATTTTTCCGTCATATTAACCGACGAAACTCCCCGGCGGTCTTCCTGTTCCCAATAACGGGCAATCATGAACAAACGGCGGACTCCATTGTCAATATGTTTTGAATGCTGATATTTAATCAAGAGTTTTTGATATGATCTCATTGCCCGCGTGTAATCCTCTCCGAAAAAATAACACTCGCCCGCAAGATGCAGAGCGTCTTCTTCCAACAGTGAATCGGGCCAACGTTTGGCGGCTTCTGAAAACTGTTTTGCCGCCTCAAGACATTTTTTGCGATCTTTCAAATCAGGAGTGGTCAGCAGGATTTCACGCCCTTTTTTCATTGCGGTATTGGCTTTAGTTTCATCCGGTCCAAGACCAACCCAATCACGGACTTTAGTAAAAAAATTAACCGGATCAAGAACCGACCAATCAAATCCTTTTTGTTCCTCCTTTTCCCAATCATAAACCGGTAAAGCATCAAAACTTTTTGGTTTTTCTTCGGAATATCCGACTTGCCGGATAATATCTTGTTCAATCGTTTGCTGTTTTTCGCGTGTTTCAAAAGGACCATTCCATTTCGGAAGCGGTTTGAGATATTCCGGCATTATTTTTTGATGGCGAGCGGTTGCCAACTCTTCAAGCCGGGCTTTTTCTATTGCGTCTTCTTCATATTTCGCCTGCTGTTCAATGGAAACCGCATTTTGAATATCTTCCGGATTGCCCAATCCCCAAGGATCCCCAATCGGTGCAACAGTTGTCGGAATTGGTTCGGCGTAAACATGACCTGCCGGTAAATCCCAAGGATGACGTTGAACAATTGGTTGCGGGGTTGCCGCAACTTTCGGCGTCCAAAGATCGTTTGCCGATGGGACATTAGGAACTAATGGGACAGATGAGGAAACTGTCGGATTCGGAATTACCGGATTCGGCATTGTCGGAACCGTTGTTGTCGGAACCGCAGAAACCGGAGACGTTGCCGAAAAGGTTGACAAGGTTGATTCCGCCGGCAAAGCCGTTAGGAATGGATCAGGAACATACGGAGTCGGAGTTGACGGAATCGCTGTTGCCGGAACTGTTGTTACTGACGCCGAAACCGGAATTTCCGGCACCGCAACAACCTGTGAACTCGAAAAAGCGTCGGAGTTCGTGTTGCCGTCCCACGCAGGAGCCTGACCGCGAACTTGCGGCGTTAACCAACGTCCCGAATCAGATGACGCGCTTTTACAACCCACTATCACCAACAATATTGTTGACAATAAAAGAACACCAAAAAATATCCGATGATGATTTTGCATAAACTTTTGTAAAAAAATACGGTAAAATTTAGTATCTATTCAGTAGCGGTCAGGTAAGCGGCGTTTCGCCAAAGGGTTTTCACTCACCGTCGTGCCGGTTGGTTGGAAATCTGAATGGTTCGCGGTTGGTTTTTCATTTCCATTCGTCAACAGGAGGGCATTTCTCATCAATAAGGGGGCATTTCTTGGCAATATTGTATTGGGAACTTCCAAAAATTCGAACGTCCCATTAGTTTTATTCGTCCTTTTACTGAAAATTTTAGGGACATTAGGGACGAGAGGGACTAATGGAATAAATAAAAAGGACTAATGGAACAAATAAATCAGTATATTTCATTTCTTTACATTTCATCTTTATCGTTTTGGGCGATAAAATTAAGCCAGTCGTATAATCGCGGTCTTCTTCCGAGAAGATGACTGAAATAATGATTGTGCAATCCGCGTATTTCGTTTTGAACATTCCGTTCCAATACAAGCCGTTTCCAATTTTCCGTTATATCGCGTGAATCGGTTAATTGTTTCATTCCGCATAATGCGTTAGCGGAGATGGAAGTCAAAAATTGTCCGTGTCCTGTTGTTTTTCGGAGAGTTTCGGCGCATCGGGAACAAAGCACGCCGCCATCAATGTATCCGAATACAACTCGTTTTTGCTCCGTGTCTTTCATAACCGTCCCGCATTCCGCGCAATTCCCAAGCGATGGTTGTTGCCCGATTGCCTTCAACAGTAAACCTTCAAAACGAATCAGGCTTCGCATTAACAAGGTTCCTTGTTCGAGCCGGTTGAGCATTTTGACGGTCAAATCATAAATTGCCGGATTGGAATCATCCTTTTCGGTCAAGGAGTCAACCAGTTCGACAACATAATAACTTGCGAACAAACCGGCAAGATTTGATTCCGAAACCCGAAATCGTTTAACGAGTTTTGCTTCCGTCAACAAATCAAGTACATCGCCTTTTTTGTGAAGGAAGGATACATGAATTCGGGTGAGTATGTCAAGAGCAGATTCGAAAGGACTTTTCAAACGCCGTCCGCCTTTCGCCAATGCCTCAATTTTACCGAATTGACGTGTAAAAAGGGTCAAAATAAGGCTTGTTTC
>JAIRLW010000219.1 GCA_031259095.1 Planctomycetaceae bacterium
CGAACACGGTTTAATTGCCGTCGCCATCGGACTTCCCGGAACTGTTCACAAAAATTTCTTTCAACATCCCGATAAATAATAATCAATGTTCTCGTTGTCAATAATCGGATTTGTCAATCCAGAAACAAAAATCCTGATTGTTCTTTTATTCCTGAACAAAGAAAAATTCATTGGTGTTTCTTGAAAGAGCCAATATTTTCTGCTATATTTTAGACTCCATGAGTGATGTTGAGGGATAATCATGTTTGGCTCAAATATGGTTATCCGATTACCATTTTATATCGCAATCATTCATAACCTGTTCATAATCAATAGTTTAGAATCTATTCCTGCACCTGGTGAACACTGACGTTTTGAGGAGTGAACCCGGCAGTGAACAGCCACTTATATATTTCTGTAAGTCTTTATAGAACAAAGACTTGCGTCAAACCTGCAAGAGGCAGGCAACCTTTTGCCAAAAAGGTTTTCACCCAATGATCGCGTTGCCTTTAGCAGTTGATGATGGAAAATGTTGTCCCATCATGTCCCATTCGTCCCTAAAGTTCCTTCACTGAAAAAATGTTAGGGACAAATGGGGCAATAAGGACTGTTGGGACAAAAGGTCGCCTACTCAAAAGTTTACGTCAGATAATATATCAGTGGAATTATCGTCTTTGACGTAAATTCTTATGTAATAATCAGTTAAGAACACACATAATTTCAAGGTTTAAAACGTCAAATTTGATGTAAGTTGTTTTGAGTTAAGTACTTGCAAAAAACAGACAATAATTCCACTGATATATTACTACGTCAGAAATTCAACAATTTATACGTCTGTTTAACCTGACGCCAATGGTCATTATCCCTCCAAAATTCCGACCTATTTACCTTTTTACCTTGCTTCATGTTTCGTCTTTCGTTTTATCCGCTTTTTGGCAGTTACTGGATTGTTTTTGGGTTAACCTTTACTATCGGTATTATTTTGCTAAGTATCCGACCGTCAGGCGAACGTATTCCGCGCGGCGGTCAGACTTGTCTGATGGTGTTGCGTTTTATTGCGTTTCTTTTACTCCTTTTTGGTATGCTTCGCCCAACATTGGTTTTTATAAAATCGCAACCTCTCGCCTCGACCTTACACATTCTTCTTGACCAATCGGAAAGTATGAGCCGTCCCGACGAATTGGGCGGCAACACCCGATTTCAAACCGCAAAAGAAGCATTGCTCCAAGCAGTCCCGCAACTTAAACGTTTACAATCTCGGTCGGAAGTGAACGCTTTTGCGTTTGATGCATCGCTCGCTCCATTGGAGATTCGAGAGGGACTGATCAGTAATCTTCCCGAATCGCCCAAAGGGAAAGAGACCGCGCTCGGGGCGGTGTTGGACACGGTGCGTCAACATTCTTCCGGTAAACGTGTTCTCGGAACGATTCTACTTTCCGACGGAACACAACGAACTCGTCCGCCGCGCGATCTTTTGCCGCAAGATGCGGCGTTGCGGTTTCGGGATTCCGGGATTCCGCTTTATTCTATTCCGCTTGGACAGGCAACCGGTACGCCGGATGTTCAGGATATTGCGGTAAATGATGTTCAAGCAAATGATCGGGTCTTTGTCAAAAATGAATTTCTGGTAAGCGGTTCACTCCGAATTGCGGGTTATCGGAATAAACCGGTTCCGGTTCAACTGTGGTTCGAAAACGATTCCGGAACAATGCAACAAGTCAAGGAAATTGAAGTCCGAAGCCGTGAAAACGGTCAAACGATTCCGTTCCGGTTTTCTTACATTCCGCCGCAAACCGGATATTTCAAGTACACCGTCATCGTTCCGCCGCAAGAAAAAGAACTGATCGAAACCAATAATCAACAGAGTTCTTTTGTTCGGGTGATTGACGGCGGTCTCACGGTTTTATTTATTCAGGGCGAACGGAATCACGATCAAAGACCGATCAAGGAATCCCTAGACGCTTCCGCTGATATTCGGGTTGATTATCGTTCGATTCGGATTGGAAAAATCCGGGTGAGCGGGGCAAAAGGCGAATCGTTTCAGACACGGCTGGAACGTTTTACGCGGGAACGTCCTGCGTGGACAGACGAGGTGTTCAAACCGGGTGATTATCACGTTTATATTCTTGACGATCTTGATGCCAAAGCATTTAAACCGGAGGAGTTACAAGCATTAGCGGATCGGGTTCGTGAAGGGGCTGGTTTGATCTTGCTTGGCGGTTTTCACGCTTTTGCTGCCGGCGGTTATGCCGATACTCCGCTTGCCGACATTTCCCCAGTGGAACTTCGGAATGTTGACCGTCAACCGTTAGATGCTCCGATTCGTCAGGATATTCATTGGTCGGAAACCATGCCGATTCCCATTATTCTCACACCGGAAGGACGACGACATTATGTTCTGAGATTGATCATGAACCCCGAAAAAAACGCCGAACTTTGGGCAAGTTTTCCGCCGTTGCTTGGAGCCAACCGGTTCGATAAACTAAAACCGGGTGCGTCATTGCTTGCGGTTGGTCCCGAAAACCAAAAAATTCTTGTCTCACAACTATTCGGTCTTGGCAGGGTTCTGGCGTTTGCGGGCGATTCGACTTATCGTTGGCAACTTGCTGGTTTTGTCGAGGAACACAAACGGTTTTGGCGACAAGTTGTTCTTTGGCTTGCGAAAATGGAATCGGTCATGGAAGGCGATTGTTGGATCACCACCGATCAAGTTCGTTTTTTGCCCGGAGAAACCGCAAAATTTCAAGTATTTCTTCAATCGCCGGACGGCAACACTCTCCGAAATTTCACAGCAACTGCAACCGTTACCAAACCGGACGGCAATCAGGAACAGGTTACGCTGGTTGACGAAGATGGAATTCCAACCGGTTCCTTCCGTTCAACCGATACGGTTGGCGATTACACAATTCAGGTTGAGGTTGCCCACGAATCCTTGCCGGCGGATTCGCCAACACGTCAGGCAACTGCCCGATTTATGGTGTACGATAGGAATCTTGAACTCGATAGTCCGGTGGCGTATCCTCAATTATTGAGAAATATTTCAGAATTAACCGGTGGATACAGTGTTGCGCCGGAACAACTAGGTTCACTCCTTGATGAACTCATCAGGAAATCGGAGGAACTGGTCGAAAAGCGTGAAACGAAACAATCATTATTTGATTCATGGGGATTATTGTTAGCGTTTACCATCATTCTTTGTCTCGAATGGTTCTTAAGAAAATTTTGGGGACTCGTCTGATGGCAGGGACGCATAATCGTGCGCTAAATTCATTTAGGGTATCTCTAAAAATATCGTTTGCCAAAAGATTTTGAATCAATTGATTAATTGTCCCTAATATCCCTATCGTCCCTAAAGTCCTTTATTTATAGGGATTTTAGGGATGATAGGGACATTAGGGATAAATGATGTTGATTGTTCATAAAATGTTGTGGTTAAAAACGAATTTTTATTTTTAGAGGTTACCAATTGCTAATGCTAAGTCATGGAATTACCATCGGGACCCAAGACTTGGCGTGTAGGGCCAATAAGCGGTTGGACGTTTCTTTTTACTGTTTCCAAATGAATAGGTCAAACCAACACAAAACGCAATATTATTTTGCGTTTTCGTAATTCCAGACGAAAAGATGACATTGTCCAGCAAATCCGCCTGAATCGCAAGATTTTCATTCCACCAAT
Organism: Planctomycetaceae bacterium; assembly: GCA_031259095.1. GTDB lineage: Bacteria > Planctomycetota > Planctomycetia > Pirellulales > Thermoguttaceae > WRKP01. The sequence goes on from JAIRLW010000219.1 coordinate 3,656, forward strand.
AACGTAACCCAATACCAAACGGCATTGTTACAGTATTTTCGTTGCGTTTTGTGCCGAACGTATCAATAAACGATTCACGGCTAAATCCAAGACCATATTTGAAAAATGGCCGCCATTTGGCATTGCCAAGCGGATAATAATGTACGGCAACATCAAAAACCGATAACCGATTATTCCGCGTTGTCAATGTCGGAACCGGTTCGGAAGGATATACGGCGGTGTACCAATTTTGGAACGCTTCACGTCCGGCAGCAGTTTCCATAATATCAATCGACGCAAAATGAAGCCGGCTTTCCAATCCCCAATATTCGTTCAAATTATAACCGAAAATCAGTCCGCCGTTCCCGCCGTTTTTCTGATCAATCAAACCGGAAACTAATTGCGAACCGGAAATCCAACCGCAAAAACCGCCGAAATAATACGGATGATCCAACCAACTCCGATTAAGAAGCGGTTGACCAACACCGCGATGCGGTCCCGACGGCGTACAAAAAGGACTAAGCATCTTCACACCGGAAAAAATTGTTTCACCAAGCGGCGATGAAACACGAATCGGCATTAACTGATTCATCGTCCATTGTGATTTCGATGTTTTTTCCGTATCGGATTTTTTTGCTTTATTGGTTTCCGTTGTGTTTTCCTCATTCTCTTTTTCCTGTTCCCGTTGACGCAACATCATTTCCTGAAGAAGCAACGCCTGATACAATGAATTTTGTTGTCCAGAAATATCGTTACCGTTTATCGGTTGTCCCGTTCCGTCAGTAGGATAAGGCATTCCCCAATTTCCTTGTCCATAATATCCATTAACATTCGATGCTGTTGCCCAATTGTTGTAGTAAGTGTAAGGATCATAAGGATTAACGTAAATCTGTCCGGCGTTGGAAGGATAATAACCGAAACTATTAACACCGTAAGAACTTTCACTGTTACCGGAAAAACCGGAAAAGTTTGAAGGAATCATTCCCTGAGAATACAAATAAGCATAAGGATTATTGATCAATGGGCTTGCATTCGAACTTGTTTCAATGTTAGAATAAGAACCTGTCGGTGCATTCGGATAACCGGACAATTGGTTCGGCGTTGCGTTTACGCCCAAACCGTTAAAAATTTCCGGTTGATTGTAAGATATTCCCGGAACTGCCGGCGATTGTAAAGACGATGAAGATGAAGAAGATTGCGGACTATTCGATGTTGTTGACGTTGAATCAATTCCCCAATCGGATAAAGTCATTTCATTTCCGGTTACAGGACGCGGATTGTCCCAAATACTTTGATTTTGCGGAACATTTTCGTTGGATACTTGACGTATTTTTGACGATTCGGCAGTTGCGG
>JAIRLW010000238.1 GCA_031259095.1 Planctomycetaceae bacterium
GCCGAATCCGCCGGAATTGCCGAAGCGTTTCAACAATACAAATCCGGTTTGTAATGAATCGTTTAGAGTGAATCGTTTATAGTTTCAATTTAAAAATTTTGATTGATTTAATGTTATGAAAAAAAATGTAATTATTGCCCAGAGCGGCGGACCGACATGTGTTATTAACAGTTCGTTGCGCGGGGTTATTGAAGCGGCGCGTGAATTTGATAATATTGGAACGGTTTATGGAGCGTGTCACGGAATTGAAGGCGTTCTCAAGGAAGAATTGCTTGACCTGTCCGCTCAACCGGAAGAGGAAATTGCGTTACTTCGTTACACGCCGGTTGCGGGTTCGATTGGAACTTGCCGTTACAAACTCAAATCGCATCAACAGGAAGATTTTGAACGGGTTATCGAAGTGATGAAAACCCATAACGTCGGTTATTTTCTGTACAACGGCGGTAACGACTCGATGGATACCGCCAACAAGATTGCACAACTGGCAAAACAACGCGGTCTTGATTTGACGTCGGTTGGCGTACCGAAAACGATTGACAACGATGTCGGCGACAGTGAATTTAAGTTAATTGATCACACGCCGGGTTACGGTTCCACCGCGAAATATTGGCTTCATACAGTTCAGTATGCCAACGAGGAAAATGAAGGTTCTTGTCCGGCGGATCCGGTTCTTGTGTTGCAGGCAATGGGACGTAAAATCGGTTTCATTCCGGCAGCGGCACGTTTGGCTGATCCCAAACGTAAAATTCCGCTTCTGATTTATCTCGCAGAAAGTCCCTGCTCATTGGAGGAATTAGCGGAACAGGTTAATGCTGTTGTGAAACAAGCGGGACGTTGTGTTGTTGTGATCAGCGAAGGATTCAATGTCGGTGATGTCGGAGCGGTTAAGGATTCTTTCGGACATACAAGTTTCAGCGCAAGTCAAATGACTGTTGCGCAAATTGTTGTCAATTATTTGAATCAAAAAGGATTACCGGCGAAAGGTTCGGCGCGCGGCAATGTGCCGGGAACCGATCAACGTCATTCGATGGCTTATGCGTCGCCGGTTGATTTGGACGAAGCCTACCGGCTCGGTCAAAAGGCGATGGAACTTGCGGCAACCGGTCAAGGCGGATTTATGTCAACGATTTTGCGTGAACCCGGTTTTATTTACAATGTTCGTTACGATAAAGTTCCGTTGGAATTGGTTGCGAACAGTGAACGAACATTTCCGGCGTCATGGATTTTACCGAATGGTTGTGATGTTTCCGACGAATTTGTACGTTATGCGCAACCGTTGGTTGGAGAGGACATGCTTTCACTTCCAATGATTGGCGGTCGTCAACGGATGACACAATTCGAACCGATTTTTGCCGAAAAAAAATTAACACCTTACGTTCCAGAAGCAGACCGGAAAAAAACTTCATAAGTTTTACAAAAATGATCCGGCAACACTTTTTTGTTTCGTTTTTTCATTTTTCTCTAACCAATCAATTTAATCTTATGAAGAATCAACTCAAAGAACATCGGCAATCGACGGGGATTTCCGGTTTGGATCAATATCTTGGCGGTGGTTTATTGCCGGGAACGATGGCTGTTTTGGTTGGTTCTTCCGGTATCGGCAAGACGCAGTTTGGTATTCAGTATGCTCATGCCGGTTTGCAACAGGAGGGACGGCGCGGTGTTTTGTTTGACATGGCGTCGCGCGGCGATCCGCAAGGTCATAAAGAATACGCCCAACGACTTTTTCAATGGACGCTTCGTGAAGAAGTTGCGCAAGATGTTGTTGATTATGAACACATTTTTGATAAAAAAAATCAACCCGGCGATTATTTTCGTGCGTTAACTTATCAAGGTAAACGTGTTACGAAGCGTGACATGGATTTTGATCAATGGAACGATTGGCAGGCGGAACTTTCCAAACATCTTGATGCGACGATTGCTTATTTTTTTGGACATTTTATTCGCGGCGGTCGGCGATTTGTTGTGGACGGGATTGAACCGGTTCAACATCAGGGCGAGTCGATTCAATTTGAGTTACTGGAATATGTTTATCATCAGATTATTCGCAAAGACCCGGAATGGGTTGCGCGGGATTTGTTCCGGCAGCATTTTTATGCGAATGAAACAAAAATCCGTCAACATCTTTATCGTAAAGAAGAGATTGGTTGTTTGGTCAATTACACGAGCGGCGAAACATCGTTGGACGCGATGATTGAAAAACCGTTGGACGAAGGCGATCTTCTTGCCAATGCCAACACAATTATTTATATGGGAAAAATTCGTGACGGTAATAAATTCCGCCGTGCCATGTACGTTTCAAAACATCGCGGCAGCCCTTGCCCTGATGAAATTCTACTTTACGATATTGATCAACACGGATTAAAAATCGTAGAAAAATAAAACGTAAATTAATATTTCAATGAAATTAATGTCAACACCCCTTAGTGTTCACCGGCTGGTTGTTATACCGTTTTCACTTTATACCGCAGTCACTTTAAAAAATAGATATTGACAAAATTTGACGGCTATTTTATATTGATGATCACGAGGTCAACTTATGAATGCCTATCACTTATCACAAGCCGAAACATGTTCCCGGAAAAGACGATTACGGATTTTACGAATTCAGTGAATGCTCAATCGGTCTTACGATTGTTACAAAAGATATTAAAATTTTATCGTCAAAAAACGATTCATCTGTTTGTGGACAACGCCGCTTATGACAAGTCAAGGTTGGTGAAGAAATGGTTGAAGAAGCATAAGAATATCCGTTTGCATTTTTTACCGGCGTAGAGCCCGAACTTAAATCCAATCGAACGATTGTGGGGCTTTTTAAGAAAACGATTTTATACAATAAGTCTATCGAAAAGTTTTCCGACTTTCAAGAATCATGCCGAAACTTTTTTCGTTGTCAAAAAAAATAGACGGAGAATTTGCGCACACTCGTCACCGATAACTTTCA
>JAIRLW010000240.1 GCA_031259095.1 Planctomycetaceae bacterium
CCCATACTGGTAAAAATTTCAAGCAGTAACGAATGCCGTAAACGTCCGTTAATAATGTGAATTTTTTGTACGCCGCGTTCCAGTGTTTCGAGACAGGCTTGAATTTTCGGAATCATCCCGCCGACAATCGCTCCCGAATTAAGCATTTCGCGTGCTTTTTCCGCTGTAATCGAATCAATCATCGAATGGGGATCATTCGGATCGGTTCGGACTCCGTTCACCTCGCTGACATAAACGAGTTTTTCGGCTTGTAACTCTTTGGCGATTGCAGTTGACGCCGTATCGGCGTTGATATTCAACGCCTGACCGCTGTTATTGTCCATCAGGGCAATCGACGGAATCACCGGAACAATCCCGTGATTACACAAATGTTTGATCGGTTCCACATCAACCCGTGTTACCGTCCCAACCAGCCCCATATCAATCGGCGTTCCGGTTTCGTCTTTGAGTAACAACTTTTCGCCGTAAAGAACATTCGACCCGAAACAAACACTCAACGATTGTGCCTGACCTTCAAACGCGTTGATTTTAGTAACAATATGTTCGTTAATTTCTTTACCGAGAACACGTTTAACAATTTCCAGCGAAGCGTTATCGGTGTAACGTCGTCCTTGCACAAAACGCGGTTCCAGTCCGACGTTACTCATTGCTTTGCTGATTGCCGCGCCGCCGCCGTGAACCAATACGGGTTTCATTCCGACCGACTCCATAAAAACAATGTCAAGCAATAAATGCATCATGGCGGATTCGTCTTCCATAAGACTGCCGCCTATTTTAATAACGCTAATCTTACCCCGATGTTGTCGAATCCATTTCATGGCTTCAATCAAAACATCCGCTTTTTCCATCGCTTTATCCATCATCATGGGAGGTGAAAGAGTAAGAGGTGATTCAAAATTCAACAAATTTTATACAGCAACATTACGAAAACCGAATGTTCGGAGACCTAGAATAGACCTTTTCTCTAACTTAACCTTACCAAACATGCCCAATTTAGGTCATCACAACAATAGCGGCGATTCCGTCCTGTCCCGCTAGGGACAATATGTTGGTAGTAATTAACTATTCAGCAGTTACACCGCGAAAGGGCAAATTAAATTAATTTACATTTTAAAATATGGTTTTGCGATCAAATGAGTTGATCAAAAATGTGGCGTCTTTGCGATTTTAATCTTCCACGACGATGCGGAAGCCGACGTTGAAAACGGGTTGGTAGGGCGGGTAGGAAATTCTAAAATCAGACGTGCAACGATAAGGACGATCAAACCATGAACCGCCTTTGACGATCTTTTCAACATTTTCCGGCGTTGAGTTATTCGCAACTTTACGCAAACTACTTGCAACTTGTATTTCGCTTCGCGTCCATTCGGCAACGTTGCCGTGCATGTCAAAAAGTCCGAATGGGTTTGGAAGAAACTCGCCCGGCGCAGTCTGAAGAAAACAGCCGTCGTTAAAACGCTCGTCTTTCGGGAAACGGTCGTCAAACGGATTCGGATTGCGTATGATCAAAACCTCCGTCGAAGCCTTGTGATAAGTATCCGCAACAAATTCCTTCAAACGATAATCTCCAAAATTCGCAAAACGCGAAAAATCCGTTTCCATATCGCCAAACCAAAACGGCAACGTCGTTCCGGCACGGCAGGCATATTCCCATTGCTCTTCTGTTGGGAGATTCACTTTGAGCGACGTCTTCTTGCTCAACCATTGGCAAAATTCGTTTGCCTTATTCCAACTCGCACGCACAACCGGCAACTCGTCGCCGTTGACGTCATAACCGCGCCGACCAAATTGATAACCGGTTCGCGATTCATAACGGCTGCTGTGTTGCGGGTCAAATTTGCGAAATTGAGCATTCGTAATTTCAAGCGTTCCTATCCAGAACGATTTTTTCAACAAACCGTAAGCGGGAATTTTTGTCAATTTGATTACAAAGCCGTCGTCAAGTTGAATTGTTTTTTCCGTTTCCGTTCCGTCCGCTTTTTGGAGTTTCACGGCTTCTTCGGCGGTCATCGGCGAAAAATCCAATCTCTTGTTTTTCTCTCTCGCATCTTTTTCTTTCACAATCCAATCCGGCGAATGAACATTTTTTGAAACAACCGCTTTTACGGGAATTGTCTGAACCTCCGCCGCATGACTTTCAAAATCGACCGCCGCCGCTCCGTACAAACTCGCCAATTCCAAACGCCGCTTCGCAATCGACGCAACTCGACTGCCGCTATTGGCCCGCGTCCAATTTCCGTGATACGGCGCGTTCATATCAATCCACGTCGTCAAACGATTCCACGAATCTTTGTCCAACTGAACGCCGTAATGTCCTTGCCGAAGAATTTGAACCAGTTCTGTCGTGTTCGCGGAATATTCCATCGGCGAAAACAATCCGTAATCGCTTTCAATTCCCGGACGGCGGACAAAACGTTGGAGATTATCGTAAGCAACCGACCATTTGCCGCCCCATTTCGTGCCGCAATTTCCCGCTATCGCCGACGACCAACCTTCAATCATTTGATCGCCGCGCAAATTGATCGCAAACGGTTTTCCGTTTAACGCTGTTCCGACAGAACGATTTTTGACCAACGCTGTTTTAACCTCTTTTTCCGCCTCGCCGTTATGACACTCGACGCAGTATCGGTCAAGAACCGGTTGAATTTGTTCGGCAAAAGAAAATCCCTTGACGTTTAGTTGTTCAAGTAACGTTTTGCCGTCGGGATTCGGCGGATTGTACGGCGTGATTTCCGCCGCTTTTTTTCGCAATGCTGCGGGCAACATTGATTGTGCGGGCGGCGAATTGTTTTGCGAATCGTGGCAACCGGTACATTGTAAATTCTCGCCCGGCATCGCGGTCATCCAACTTCGCATCAATTGCAACGCTTGCCCGTTTTCGTCAAGCGGCAAAACGGAAACGGAAAAATTTGCCGGAATACGGAAATACGCCGAGCCGTCTTTTTCAACAGGAACCGTTCCAAGAATACCGCGAACATCCCAAGGTCCGTCTTGTCCAACGCTGCCGAGCAGCCCGCCGGTATTATGAAAAGCGTAATGATACGTGTAAACGCGAAGCGATTTGACCGTGCCGCGCGGAATCCCTGTCAAGCCCGGTCCTTCATAAATGTCGGAAATGAAAATATGCGCGTCGTCGCGATTCGGATCAATTCTGTCCGTGATAACCGGCGGACGGCTTCGCGACGTTAACGGTAACGGTTCAACAAGCGCGTTGCCCGAAAGTTCTTTGAGCAAAATCATATTATCGAAGACGTCAACAAAATAAATTCCGAACAACGAATCCGGCTTCGGTTTTGCCGCAACCAAAAAATATTTCTCCGAAAGCGGCGCAGGATGCGTGAATTTGGGCCACGCTTTTCGCGTCAACCCGTCTGTTGCCGCCGCTCTAACTTTTTTGCCGTAACCCGTAATTTTTTGAACCGCGCCGTCCGCTTCGCTTCTGCTAATTGCCGGATCAAGAATGACCATTTCGCCGATTCGTCCGCTGTCATGATGTCCGCCGACAATTCCGACAACACGAGACGGATGATTTGGAATCGGACGTGTAAACAAAATTGACGCGGGCCAATAACTATTGCTTCCGTAATATTCAAGTTGCGACGTTCCGTCGGGGTTGCAATGAAAAAGAAGACGCGAGTTAGCGTGCGGAATATCGGCATATTCCCACCGCGTATAAAGGACGCGCCCGTCGTTGAGAACGGCGGGAGACCAATTGTGTTCCTGATCAAAACAGAGTTGCCGGATTTTTTGCGTTTTCGGATCAAGCAAAAACAGATTCGCAACATGCGACGATCCCGTAACACAAGGCACGCCGACCATTGCCGCCGTACAAGTCGTGATAATTCGTCCGTCGGGAAGATAACAGGAATCGTAAAAATCGACGTCGTTGTCTCCGTGCGTCAATTGTTTCGCTTCGCCGGTTTTCAGTTGTAATTCAAAAACATGCCAACGATTATTCTCGCCGACAGCCGAAAACATTAATCGCTCCGCGTCAAAATGAAGATCAAGATCGCTGATTAACGTATCGCGCGGCGGTTTGTGAACGGGCGATAATTCTTTGGACTTAATATTAAAAGTCATAATTTCGTCGTCGTAACCTTTCTTCGGCAGCGACGAATTGCTTTCGTAATTGGCGGGAAAACCTAAACGCGATCCTTTATTGTTGCGGCGAACCAATAAAATTTGGTCAAAATTGATAACCGGATTGTTCTGAAAAACCGCTTCGTACCGAAGTTTTTCTAAAGCGTTTTGATCAACCGGAGATTGCGCGAGAATAGCGTCGAGTTGCGTCAAATAATCTTTTCCCTTCGGATATTTTTCGCCATACGTTTCGATAAGATCAACAATAGCGTGCCGTATTGCGTCCGGTTTCGGGAGTGTTGCGGTCAAATTGGTTTCGCCCTGATATTGTTGTTTTTGATCTTCCGTCAACTTTTGCGCTTTAGGGCGTTGGATTTTGAAATCCTTCGGCAACGGCTTGCCCAAATCAAAACGCAAACGTACCAAATGCGGCGGATAAGGATCAACAAACAACTTCAATGTATGGAATCCCTTTTCGGTAATTTCCAATTCCAGCGGAGCAAACCATTGAGCGTCAATTGTGTTCCACGATGGAGTTGTTTTTTCGTTGCAAATTTTCCCGATTTCTTTGCCGTCAAGAAAAACGGTAAGCGGACGTTTTTCGTGAACGGCGGCAAAGATAGAAAACTGATATTTTCCGGCAACCGGAAACGGAATATCATACTCAACATACGCGGGCTTTATTCCGCCATAAAGAATCATCGGCGGACCGCCCGCACGATACTGATTAAGGGACACAGCAAAATTCCCGCGATCATAAGCCCACGATTCAATCTCAAAAAACGCCGCCTCCGACGGACTTGCGGCTTGCAACACACAAAAATTAAATGACACAACTAAAACTAAAACCAAAATCCCAATTTTCTTAAAATAGTAATTTTTCATTTTTATACCCTAGCCCTTTTGAAAATCGTTTTTTGAAATGTAGAAACACATTAAATTACGGAGTTAAACGAAAATATAAAACCGGTTTTTAAAGTGAAAACGGTATATCGTTTTGATCTATTTTGTAATATGATCAAATTGTTATATTAGACTTCTTCTCTAACCCGATTTACTCCCGCGAAAAATTTTGCTACTGCCCAAAAAATGGCATCGGAGTAGTTTACCATTTTTGTTATTATTCATCAATGAGACTTTTTTACTTTTTTCAAAATCTAACCTATATACTCCTCACACTTGAAATTTCGGTTTTCGTTTTAAAAATATATTCACTAAAATCGCCCCAACGGGGCAACCGGCATTAGCGCAGGGCAACGCCCTACGTAACAAATATAAGCCCTAT
>JAIRLW010000285.1 GCA_031259095.1 Planctomycetaceae bacterium
TCAGGGCTTCGGTTGGTGGTAGTCCTTGAACCTACCCCGTTGGGGTAGGCTATAATCCTATTGCCCCTTCAGGGCAAATACTTTTTTAACCTCAAACAATAAATCCGCTGATATATTACTAATAATTTTTCCTTAGACTAATGATTTTCAACTGACCTTAAATAAATAATCTGATTATCATTGAATTACCGTTATTGATACCGTTGTATGCTCAACACTGAACGCATTATAAAAGAGTTCTAACCATAACCTCTAAACCATTAACCCAAACCACAAACAATATGTTTCCTCGAATTTTATTAATTATTACGATTTGTTTAGCGATATTTCAATATTCGTCAACGGGTTTCGCGCAAAGCGGACGAGTTTGGGGAACGACTCCAGTTTTTGACGGTGGTCGGGTGATGCCGTTAAATTCGTTTTCCAAACGGCTGGTCAAGGAGATTTGCGGAACTTCCCGACCATTTCTTGTTCGGGACGATACGATTCTCACGGAGTTGAACCGTGTTATTGAATCGCAACCGCATCGCCGAAATAATCAGGATAATATTGATTCGTCATTGAGTAGCGAAAAGCAGGAAGCGTACAGGTTTCTGATTCGCGGCAATGATCTTTTGGGAGATTTTGATACGGGATTATCCGGTTCGCATGAAGCGGTTTCAGAGCAGACAGTAACAGAAACGTTGGCAATTCACGGGATGACTTCGAGTCAGACGGAATTGATTTATCAGCGGATTCGGGCATTGTTACCGCCGGAAGGACGATATTTTGATGCGGATGAGTTGATTCTCTCATGGTTGGGCGAACCGGAAATTTGGGATTATATTCCGATTTTTCCGGCGGAGGAAAGTGATTATCGTACGGAGGTTTTGGAAGTTCCGCTTCAGAACAACACCCGAACAGTGTTACAACGTGTTGCGGTGTTTCAGTTAAAGCAATCGCAACGGTTTCAACAACGTCTTGCCGATATTGAACGTCGTCGAATGCAACGGAAGAGTGTGGAAGTTCCGATACGGTATGACCAAATTACGGAACAGATTGCCGCAGCGATGACTCTTTATCAGGAACTGACTTTTCACCCGCAACGATTACGTCCAACCCGAATGATTGATTTTTTGCAACAAACAATTGATTTTTCGGCGGGACAATCTTCGTCGTACACTTTTGCGTTGGAATCGTGGGGACATTTGTTGGAACTTGGCGAAATTCCGGCGCGGCAGTCTATTAAACCTAATCTATCCGGTCAGGAAAATGAAAACGAATTGGAACATGAACTTCATCCGACCACTCAACGTTGGCATGAAATTGTACGAAATATCCGTCTGTTAGCCGGAGCGTTTGATCGGCTCAATGAATATGGTGAAATGGTTCCTCCGAATCTCAAAGCGGTTGAAAAACATTTTGAACTTCTTCTCAAAATAATCGACGAAAATTTTGAAGAAAGTCTGATGTTGATGGAAAATGTTTATCCGGGAGTTGTTCTCCGACATCCTACTCAAAAAGAAAAACGTAATGATAATAATCACAATAACGGTAATAGTAATAATAGCAATAATAATAGTACGGATATAGCGACATTGCTTCCTTTATTCAATTCGCCGGAAAATAAAGAGCGGAACAAAGAGGTGATGACGCGGATTGTGTTGAATTATTATTACGCGATTAAAACGCTTCGCCGTGAGGTTGAGTCGGCTTATTTAGCTCTTTATGATAACGGACATTCGATGCGAGTTCTTCCGGTTGCGGCGTTGTCTGCGCTTGGCGATTCGTCGAATGTTTCGCCGACAGTTCAACCTTGGGGAACCATGCAAATGATTCTTTTTGGCGGCGATGATTTTATCCAACGATTTTTTGATGCAGATTTTCATCGTGAAACGTCTCCAACGTCGGATCCAATACCGGAATCTGTACTGCAAGAATTAGCGATTCTTCAAAACATCGGTACGGAACTGGCGGAAATTGGAAAAAGTAAAAATAAAAATAAAAGTAAAAGTAAAAGTACGGAAAATGCGAAAACGTCTGTTTCTGATACGAAAACATCCGGTGAAAACGCCTTAGACGTTGGAACGTTCAATTCTGAAACAGAAACAATACCGGAGGAAAAATCAGAAGAGACAAAAGAAAAACAATGGGAAAAAGAATTATTTACCGAAAACGAATCTCCTTATCTTTTTCTATCGCAAACACGTTCTTCGGCAACTCCGCCATCGGCGGGAGATTTTATTGGTCGGATTCGTGTTGATTTTATCAGTCTGATGACGGCTTATTCAGCGGGAGGTCGAAGCCGGAGTATTAACGAGGTGGCGTCGATTATTCAGGATTCGTTACGAAATTCTGCCAATCGCGCGGAAAGTCTTCGGGAACAATTGGTCGATAAAGACAATGCGTTGATGAGTGAATATCTCCGTAAAACGTCTTATCCGCAACGCGGTTCGATGAATACGGAATATCGTTACCAACGGCTTGCTCCGTTTTTTTGGATGTGGATTTTTGCCGCCGGAGCGATTCTGTTTACCGGAATTTCGTTATTTTTAGGAAAAATCCGTAGCGAAATGATTGACGATGTTGCGTTACAGAAAAACTTGTCGGAAAACAGGAAACTGCCGGAAAAAATAATTTTACCGTCGGCATTAAATCGTACCCATTCAGCGGAAGAGTTTTTGTTCTGGTTGGGTATTGTGCTGCTGGGACTTTCTATTTTTATTACGTTTATTGGCGGCGTTCTCCGCGCGTGGATTACCGGTTGGGCGCCGGTTACGAATATGTATGAAACCATTGTTTTGATGGCATTTTCCGCTTCGTTATTCGGACTTTGGTATTCGTTGTATCCGTTGATTCATCCGGTCATTCAACTGGCATGGCGTTCTTCATCACTTCCTGATTGGCGACGACTTTCCTCAATTTTTCGGCGTGATCGACAAAAATTAGTTTCCGGACAAAATTCTAATTCTGTCTTTCAACAAGCGGCGTCTGATTTTGGTCTTCCCGGCGGGATGCCGATTGGTATAAAGTCGCAGGAATCGTTTGCGCCTTCGACAGAGGAACGCCGTGAACAGTTAAACCAAACAGTATTAGTGTGGCAATTATTTCTGTTTGTTCCGCGTTTGATACTGACCGTTCTGACTTTTCTTTTTGTGGTCAATATCTCCTACGGAGTTTACGCTCAGGAACACGGAACCGTTGCGGCGATATTGGAGTTACTGAAAATGAACGATTTTATTGACTGGCTTGTTGTGATTGCGAGTATTGCATTGATTCTATGGTTTGTTCCGCAACTAATTTTAACAACGATTTTAGTTCCGATTTTTTTATGCCGTCCATCGCGGATTGCGGCTGAACTTGGAATTGTTTCTCGTACGGAAAACACGCCGTTGCTGTCGGCATCGACCGGACAAGGTGGAATCAATTCGGTATTTCAGGGAGAAACGGTTGTGCTTGGCAACACGGATCGCAGCGGTAATCTTTGGTTATCATCTGCCCGCAGCCAAATTTTGAACAGAAAATTGTTTGTGATTGTTGCGGCGTCGATTACGTTACTGGCGGGGCTTGCTTCTTATTTTAACACGGCAGAATTTAATCCTGATATTAAACCGATTGTTGCGTTATTGCGTAGTAATTTCTGGCTTACGGTTCATGTGATTGCGATTGTGGTGAGTTATGCGGCGGCGTTGGTTGCTTGGGGAATGGCGGTTGTTGGACTTGGCGACGCCATTTTCGGACGTTACCGTTACATCGACATTTTGTCTGAACCGTCTTCAAATTTGTCCGCTAACTCGTTACCGACCACTTCCGCAAAAACATCACAGGTTTGTCTTCCGGTTATTTGTGACATGTTTGCTCCGATTATTCATCGGTTATTACAATCGGCGTTGGTGTTACTGATTCTTGGCACGGTTCTTGGAGCGCGTTGGGCGGATTATTCGTGGGGACGATTTTGGAGTTGGGATCCGAAAGAGGTTTGGGCGTTAATCACCATCTTTTTTTACGTGATTGTGTTACATGGCCGGATTGCCCAATTTTATGGTCGGATTGGAGTGATGATTGGGGCGTTGTTTGCTTCGATTGCGGTGATCATGACATGGTATGGTATTAATTTTGTTTTTAAGGGCAGTTTACATTCTTACGGTGGCGGAGCAGTGAGTAACGCTACTTTTTTTCTGGGAATGTTCGTTATCTTGAATATTCTCTGGGGGTTCTTAGCAATTTTCCGTTACAGCGCCGAAATGTACGGACACGAAACAGAATCTTAAATCTGTTGCGGCGCGACCGCAATCAAAGAGGTTGGACGTTTCAGGCGAAAGGTCGCCTCCCTTTGGTTACGGCGCGATGGGGGCAATAAAAACAGATAGTTACAAAAATTATTGATTATTTTGAAATTTGAGAGAATGATTACAGACAGATCAATATTGTTTCATACTAATTCACGAGCGTTATTAAATAGTTCACGTATCACCAACGCCGGACGTTTACAATAATCGTTACTATTGCAATTTAATTTTATTTCATTGGGGGCTTTTTGGGAAAAAAAACGTCTTAATTCTTCGTAGGAAAAACGTCCTGCGTCTTTGTATTTTTCGTTTGGGTCAATTCCGGGAATCAAAAGGTAAATATTTCTAAATGATATTGCCAAGTATAATTTCATATTTACTTTTTCACCGCCGAGTTGAGTAAGCCGAAGGCATTTCCAACCATTTTGAGCAATAAGTTCTAAAATTTCTCTGTCTTGCTTTTCCAGTTCACTTATGCTAATATAAGTTTCTTCGCTATTCTTTCTATTAGTCATCGGATCTCCTCCAAAGTAACAATTTCATCCGGTTTTCACGATGTTGTCTGAGTAATTACAAATTGTAAAAGTTATTTGTGCCGGCGCCTTAATGAGTTCAATAAACAATTTTTCGGTAAAAAAATAATTTTCCCTTATAATTTATGCTTTTTTTCCAAAAATACAAGAGCAAGATATTTAGGCAACTTCTAAAAACTCATTTTTTGATCGACCGAAATCGACCGAAATCAATTAAAATCAATTTTAGTCGATTTCGGTCGATTTTAGTTTGTGAAGAAATAAGTTTTTAGAAGTTCCCTTTAGCGGAGAGTGGATAATGAATCAATTACATTGTTCTTTACTTTATGGAAAAATAAAGAGAACGTTACGAATTATTTTCGGTTCTCTATATTTTCTGCGGATAAAAATAATTCTTTAATTCTGCGGATCGTTTCATCGAGTTTGGCTTGGTCGGCGACATTTTGTTGTAAAAATTGGTCGATGACCGGTTTCATTTTAATCGCGTAATCAATTTCGGGATTACTTCCGGTGCGGTAGGCTCCGATTGAAATTAAATCTTCGTTATCGAGATAAACGCCAATCAATTTCCGCATCAACCGTGCCGCTTTCAAATGATCAGGATCACAAATATCCGGCATTAACCGCGAAATACTTTCTATCGTATCAATTGCCGGATAATGTCCGCGCGTACTCAATTTTCGTGACAACCAGATATGTCCGTCCAGCAATCCGCGTACCGTATCGCCAATCGGATCGTTGTGGTCGTCCCCTTCGACCAACACGGTAAAAAACGCCGTGATCGTTCCGGTTACAGAACGACCCGCTCGTTCAACCAATTTGGGTAACATCGCAAAAACAGACGGCGGATAACCTTTGGTGGTCGGCGGTTCTCCGGCGGCAAGACCGATTTCCCGTTGCGCCATGGCGAATCGTGTTAGCGAATCCATCATCACCAACACATTTTTACCCTGATCACGAAAATATTCCGCGATTGCCATTGCGGTCATGGGCGAGCGAACCCGCATCAATGCCGGTTCATTTGAGGTTGCAACAACCACGACACTTTTTTTCAAACCGTCGGAACCTAAATCACGTTCAATAAAATCGTTCAATTCGCGTCCGCGTTCGCCGATCAATCCGATTACAATAATATCCGCATCGGTGTAACGGGCGATCATGCCGAGCGTTACACTTTTTCCGACGCCGGAACCGGCAAAAATACCGAGCCGTTGTCCGCGTCCGCAAGTCAACATTCCGTCAATGGCACGCACTCCGGTTGAAAGAATCGCATTGATGCGCGGGCGCGAACTGGCAGTCGGCGGACTATTATCGAACAAAATCCGGTCTTCGAGAACCGGTAACGGTAAACCATCAACAGGTTTTCCTTCAGCATTGAGAACACGACCCAACAAATTTTTACCAACACGGAGCCATGGTAACGTTTTCATAAGTCGAATTCTGTTACCGCGTCGAACTCCGGTAATGTCGCTGTACGGATAAAGAATGGTGAGTTCGTCTTTGAATCCGATCACTTCGGCAACAAGCGGTTGACTGCCGGGGCGGTCAATTTCCGCAACACTTCCAACCGGACTAGGAAAATCCGCCGCCGCAATCGTCATTCCGTGCGTCTGAACAACCGTTCCCACAAGCCGTACCGGCATAATACTCTTAATGTGATCCTCTAAATTTTTCATATAATTCGTCCTTTTAGTCCCATTGTTCCTTCACAAAATATTTTATAGGGACATGGGGACAAATGGGACATTAAGGACAAATATCAACTCTCCACTATATTTGTCCTCTTAGTCCCTATCATCTTTATTGTCCCTATCGTCTCTATAAAAAAGGACATTAGGAACAAAATATCAACTTTTCACTTTCCACGCTCCACTTACGCGAGACTTGCCAATCGAGCCGGTCCGGCAACTTCAATATCTTCTGAAATATTCTGACCCAACGAAAAAAAACGGAGCGGTAAAATATTTGTTTTGAGAAATTGATATAGATCGGTTAAACCAACAGCTTCGTCCAATTTTGTGAACGTTAAATCGGTTGGGGTAAGCGGTTCAAAACGATGAAACATTTCATTGAGTGCAGCAAGATGAGTTGTTGCGGAAAATAAAAGATGAACTTCATCAACCCTTGCAGCATTAAGCATTGCTCCAAGTGTTTGAAGTTTTATTGTATTTTTTGGATTTATCCCCGGAGTGTCAAGCAAAATCAAATCACAAGTTTCCAATCGGGCGAGAGCGGTTTTCATCCGAAACGGTTCCGAAACAGTTTCCATTGACAGTCCGAGCATTTCGGCATACTTTCCAAGTTGCTCCATTGCCGCAACCCGAAACGTGTCAATCGTAACCAGCCCAACCCGCTTAAATTCTTTAAGCCGGTAATGGGCAGCAATTTTAGCAATAGTTGTTGTTTTGCCAACTCCACTCAAACCAAGAAACGCAATCGTTTTAC
>JAIRLW010000298.1 GCA_031259095.1 Planctomycetaceae bacterium
TCAGGGCTTCGGTTAGTGATGGTACTTGAACCTACCCCGTTGGGGTAGGCTATAATCCTATTGCCCTTTCAGGGCAAATACTTTTTTAACCTCAAACAATAATTCCGCTGATATATTACGGAATTTCTAAAAATACCTTTTCTAAGATACTAATTTAATTTAGCGCTCATTTGTCCCCTTTGTCTCTGAAGCATCATTTTAGGGACATAAGGGACATTAGAGACAAATTGGGACAATAATTCGGTGATTAAAAACGAATGTTGAGAGGTTCCCGATATATCAAACGTTATTAGTTGTAATTATTAATTATATTAATTATATTAATTATAAACTATTCCCTAATTCCGATATACACAAATAAAAATAGGACAGCGGCGGCAAGGAAAACTTGATATTGTTGTCGAAATTTTTTTCGTTGTTCTACTTGAAATTCTCCGCCTTTCAAGCGGCTAAGATAATCAATATAAATTTGACCAAGATCGAAAGCCCGTGTTTCTGCCGAAATATATGCGCCGCCGGTTTGTTGGGCGATTTCTTTGAGTGTTTGTTCGTTGACTTTTGACCAAACTTCACGTCCTTCGTGTTTCAGATAAATTAGATTTCCGTTGTTGTCACGAATAGGGATTCGTCCGCCTTCGTTTGGGTCGCCGAGTCCGATGGACAAAATCCGAACATTCCGTGCGGCGGCGTCTTTTGCGGCTTCGAGCGGCATAGACTCTTGGTCGTCGCCATCGGTAATCAACACAATTGCCTGATCACGATTCGATTCCGGCGGCATGGTATCGAGCGCTTTGCGGATAGCATCGCCGATTGCGGTTCCGCCGCGCGGCGCGGAATTAACGTCCACTGAATCGAGAGTTTCGTTATAAAAACGATGATCCGTGGTAAGCGGAACTTTGACCATTGGTTTACCGGCAAAAACAATCAGACCGATACGGTCGCCGATGACACGTTGTAACAGATCTTTGATATCGGACTTCGCGCGTTTAAGTCGATTGGGCGGAATATCTTCGGCAAGCATGGAGCGCGAAACGTCGAGCAAAACGAAAATATCGGCGCCTTTTCTTGAAACATCTTCAAAGTAAACGCCGAACATGGGACCGGCGGCGGCAATCCAAGCAAGCGATATTGCCGTCAACAACGCAATTGACCGGAACAAAACACGAAAACCATCACGTTTAGGCATTAAATGTTTCTGCATTGCGGGTTCGAGAAAACGTTGCGCTGCCTGACGCTTTTTTTTGTGAGCGTAACGGATCAAGAGAGCGAGTAATGGAATGAACCAGAGAAATAAAAGAAAAAAAGGTTGATCAAACATTTTGTTTTTTCCAAGTGTTTTATGTTCTTTAGGGAATTGATCGGAAGCCTAATTTCCGAGTACCAAGTACAGCGTCGGCGTATTCTTCAACTTGTTCGGGCAGTTCAAAATATTGTTCGTAAACGTAATGGTCTTCGTATTCGCATTTATTACTGCTGTAATCGCGGCAGATTTTTGGTCTTGTTTCGTAAATTCCGCAGAGATTGGTTACGTCGTCGAGGTTATTACATTTTGAATAGACGAGGAGATACCATGTTTTGTCGTCCACGAACACGGTTGCTCTTTCGTGTAATAGAAACCAGCGAATGAAGTCGTATTCGCGCCGACTTTCCGGAGTATCAATTGGCAGCGCGAAATACCGGCAACATTTAGCGGGACAATAATTACAAGGAACTTTATCTGGCGGGATTTCGTTACGGTTTGGTCGTTTGGATTTCATTTTTCGGCAATTTGGTAAAAAAATTAAAATTAAAATTAAAATTCAAAGGTAATCTGACCGAGTCTTTCGGAAAATTGAAACATGAGTTCATCTTCGGCGGTTTCATCTTCGGCAGAGTAGGTTACGGAAAATCGTAAAAACGAACCGGCGTTATCCCAAGGGACGGTGCAGATGGAATGTTCACGAATGAGATATTGGCTCACTTCTTCGGCGTTATTAAATTTGATGCCGTCGGCAAGTCCTTTGGGCGCTTTGACATACAAAAAGTAGGTTCCGCCGGGAAGATCGCATTCGAATCCGAAAGGTCGGAGAGTGGCGACGAGTTTTTCGAGTCGTCGGTAATATTTTTTATTTGTTTCGTTCGGAATATTGGGGTCGTCGAGAGCGGCGATGGCGGCTTTTTGGATAGCGAGAAATTGTCCGCTATCGTTGTTATCTTTTACATCGGCGAACGCTTGGACGATACGTTCATTTCCGCAGACCCACGCAATTCTCCAACCGATCATATTCCAACCTTTTGAGAGCGAATGAATTTCAACGCCGACGTCGCGTGCGCCGGGAACTTGTAAAAAACTAAGCGGCGGATTACGATAAGTCAACATGAGATGGGCGGCGTCTTGGATGACGACGAATTTATGTTTCTTGGCGAGTTTGATGACCTTTTCGTAAAATTCGATTGTTGCGATTTGACCTGTTGGACTATTGGGGTAATTTAGTACGAGTAATTTTGTTTTACTAAAAACATCATCGGGAACGGAGTTGAAATCTGGGAAGAAGTTATTTTCTTGGGTGAGCGGGAGTTGATAGACGGAGCCACCGCAATATTGGGTGTGAGTACCGGCGACAGGGTACCCCGGTACGGTTAATAGCGTTACGTCGTTTGGGTTAATGAAGAGGCAGGGAATCATGGCGAGGGCAGGTTTTGATCCGATGGCGTGATTAATTTCGGAGAGCGGATCGAGTTTCACTTGGAAATTTCGTTCCATGAATCTGGCGGCGGCTTGTTTGAATTCAAGACAACCGTTATCGGCATAACCGCGATTTTCGGGTTGATTAATTTCGCGAGCCATTACTCGCCGGACATTTTCATCTGCCATCGCGTCATTTTCACCAATACCGAAATCAATGAGCGGGCGATCCGGAAAGTCTTTAATTGCCTGACGTTTCGCGCGTTTAATTTTTTCGAACTTATAGATTTCGTTTGATTTACCGTAATTTGCGCCGCCGATTCGTTCTGCGAACAATTCTTGAAAATAGTAATCAGTCATCGTAATGATTGAGAGGAAATGGTGTAGGAATTTAAGGGAGAATAGGTTTATTATAAAAGTGGAAGATATTTTTATCAAGAGAGTCTCGAATTATTGCTTTCTCAATTTTAAGAACGCAAGCGTCTCGGCATAGAATGCCGGAATGTCCTTTCATTGTTACCGTTCAAACTATATCGCCGACACGCGTCTGCATACCAACGGTTGGTAATGAGACACGTGTTGATTGGTTTGCAATTAGGCAACTTCTAAAAAGAATTTTTCAGAAAATCGTGTGTATTTTATTTAATACATTGTTCGGTCTTGTTTTTGATTCCAGAGATGGAACAGAGCCGCACAAGGTTTTTGGTCGATAATTTCCGGCTGGAGCAGAGGACTGTCGGCAATTCCTTCCATCAATTGATAAATAAATTCATCATCAAATCCTCCCATTGCCGAATCATGCCGGTCTGCTCCAAAATAGAGTTTCCGAATCCCCGCCCAGTGAATCGCCGATAAACACATCGGACACGGTTCGCAGGTACTGTAAATTTCTCAATCACCGATATTAAAACGTCCTAACTTCGCGGTTGCCCGACGAATCGCAACAATTTCCGCATGAGCGGTCGGATCGTTTGTTCCAAGCACTTCATTGTGCGCCGCCGCAATCACTTCGCCATTTCGAACAATCACCGCTCCAAATGGTCCGCCCAAACCCTTTTGCATACCCTCCAAAGCGGCGTCGTATGCCAATTGCATAAACTTATTCATTAGACTATAATTTTGACCTTCACCTGGTAATTTTTAATCCATTAATCTATTCCGGCGTTCTCTCCGTATTGCCAAACCGTTGACAACTCCAGCATGATACCGTAACATCCCTTGTCATTCAATACCCCTACTAAAATTATTCGTCTCACTCCGCCCGGTCGCGGCGCGGTCGCCTCCACTCTCTTACACGGTCCCAACGCCTTGCCGATTTTCGCAAAATATTGGACAGGGCAGGAACTCGCGGTGACCGATCAACCGTTGTTCGGACGTTTTCGGTTGGAAACAATCGGGCAAAACGAAGAAATCGTTGTCCATATCCCAAATCAAAACGAAATCGAATTTCATTCGCATGGCGGTGAAATGATCGCTAACGCAATAGAATTAACCTTGATTCAGGATGGAGTTTGTCCGATTTCGTGGCAGGAATTTTTCTGCGCCGAAAAAACTCAACGTCAACTCGCGCTCCAACTCCTCCCATTCGCTGCAACAGAACGTACCGCACAAATTCTGCTCGATCAGTACAACGGCGCCTTAGATCGAGAATTGGCTGAAATCGAAAAACTTGCCGACGAAAACGCCAAACAACTTCGATTCAACCGTCTAAAAGAAAACGCAACATTCGGAAAACATCTTGTCCAACCGTTTCGAGTAGTCCTTGCCGGTGCGAGCAATGCCGGAAAAAGTAGTTTATTCAACGCTATTC
>JAIRLW010000582.1 GCA_031259095.1 Planctomycetaceae bacterium
GCTTTTCGGAAAACGGCGTAAACTGTTGCGACTATTGATGTTAGGTCGATTTTAGGTTTTCTAAAATGTCTTAACCAATGCGGTTCGATAAAACATTAGGTTCATTTATGAATTTAATGGTTAGGCGGACTCATGTCAATTGACTCTGATTAATTTATTGGAAAATATCCCACATTAGTAATCGGACTAATGGGAACTTCTAAAAACGGGAATTTTTACGCAGCAGTTTAGATTTTTGTTTTTATTCCGTTATTTTTTTGGAGTGAAGGCGTTCGACCTCCGTTTTATTCGCGAATTTTTTCCTGATTTTATTGTGAATCGTCGGCTTTTAGGGGTCTTTCCCCTATTTCAGACGCTTCAGTGTTACCAGACGACACATGTTACTCACGAGATTTCGCCTTCCAATCCAGAATCCCGCTCTTTTCATGCCAATTGTTCTTAAGATTTCATCACCCATTACCCATTCGTTTTTTTTTTTGTGCTCCAAAAATGTGTTCGATTCGGCAACGAACACGAGACTTGACATAATTCGTGATATATCAGTGGAATTATTTTTTATTAACCACTGAGGACACAGAGAACACAGAGAGAGATTTTTTTTAGAATTACGAAATAAACGAAAATTTCTGTAGAGACGCAAGGCATTGCGTCTCTACTTTTTAATTATTTATTGTAACGAAAAATAAAATTTAAAGTGTGAATAGTATATTACATAATTCCGAATTTAAAAACCGTGAACTATTACCTAATTTTTAAGTTGTCTAACGGTGAATGAGGATATGCCTCCATCTGGTCCTCCGATGGTAAAAGAAAATCCGGTTAAAGTCTTAAAATTTGGATTGCGTATCACAACGGCGTCTGCTCCCTGTTGATTTAGACTAAAAACCTCACCGATGCGTGTAATAGTAATTGATAAACTACTGGAAGTCGCACTACTCCTACCACGACTTCTTGCGCCGTCTAATCCATAACCGCTGCGGCCTACATTAAAACTAATCGTATTTCCGTTATTGTCCACAATTTTTCCTCTATCTGAATATCTACTAATATAATCAAAATTAATGGCAAAATCTCCAGGTTGGTTGAATAAATCTTTAACAGTTATTTCAGCGGTCTTGGTTGAGGTAGTTATACATTTACTTCCATAGAGATTATTGACTACGGCATTATTGGGACCATTCCACCCTGTCGGCAAAGTACCCATTTGAACATTTGACAGATTCAAAGTGTAATCTTTGGCAGATTCTTGTAATCTTGGTACGGGCGGAGTTTGGTTGGCATTTACGGGATTGTTTATACTCTCTTGTATTGGATTTCTTTTTGTTGTAGCGATATAACATGCCGTAGTTTTTCCGGCAATATACGGTGTTTGAGACGCGCTGAAACGTTTAATTGTGTAAAGCGGCGTTTTTTCACAAACGTAACTTGAAAGTTCCAGCAACGAAATAAGACCATCATTATTTGCGTCTGCACTGCCCTGAATTGCGTCGATTAAAAAATGCGAGAAAACGCCGTGTTGCAAATCGGCGTCTTCAAAGCTGTATTCGCCTTCATCGCAACTTGTTAAAAGCGCAATTCCTTTAGGCGGCGGCGGAAGTTTTTCGATTGCTTTTGCGCCGTTTGCAGCTTTACGTCCTGCAAGCGGGTTTTTTGATGTTTTTTTAACGATTTCATTAGGAACTGCAACTTTACTGTCTGCCGGACGAGTACGGCAAGCATCTACAACTAACACTTTATTTGCCGCTCTGGAGTTACCCATAATTCCGTAAAGTTGTTCAATATTAATCAATGTTTTCAAATCCTCATCATCAGCGTCTTCGGGACAGTAATACGATTTGTTGTCAATCATAAGTCCGTGTCCGCTTAATACAATCAGGATTTGGTCGCCTTCCCGCAATAGTGGAAAAACTTGATTGATAATTCGGTTAATATTTGTACTGGTTGGATTAAAGCCGGCTTTACCGGAATTGGTTGTCAAGCAAAAAATCCGTTCTTCCGCGTAACCGTGTTTGAGAAGTTCTTTTTTGAAACCTTCTATATCGCTAACGCAAAAATTTAAATCGTTTAATTTCACGTAGTCGTTGACGCCGACTAAAATCGCCCAACGACGAATATTTTTCTGTACGACATCAATTCCTCTCGGATCGCTTTGTGCTTGAATGTTAGCGATATTGACAAGTAAAGTAATTGTCAACGTTAAAGTAATAAATATTTTTTTCATTTTTTTATTTCCTTATTTGTTAAAATTAACGTAATATATCAGTGAAATATTTTTTTTGTAATATTAGCCCCGAAAGGGGTGTCAGGATTATAGCCTACCTCAACGGGGTAGGGCAAAAATCCCCGCGCCAACCCAACGCCCTGAAAGGACAACAGGAAAATAATTAAATGACGAACCGTTTATAATCTTGACACCCTTTCAGGGCAAATACTTTTTTTAACCTCAAACAATTATTCCACTGATATATTACCATAATTCCGAAAACGTTGTACCGGAGTTAAGGGGTGATTTCGTACACCTTTTTCACAAATTTGCGGGTCAAATCC
>JAIRLW010000386.1 GCA_031259095.1 Planctomycetaceae bacterium
GCAAAAGGAACGCAAAATGTTCCGAATCTTGCGAAAGACCCGATCAAGAATAAATGGTATGCTTCGTTTAATGAATTGGTTCCGAAGTACGGTTTTTATTCCTACGGCGAACCGCTTCGCACCATGCCGGGAAAATTCGGCGCACGAAATTCAAAATTGTACGAAATTCTCAAAAACGGACACTATAAAGTTAAATTAACGCCGTAAGAAATGCATCGTTTAACACTTTGGCTTGACTGCGTATCAATTTTCTACGGCGTTTACGAAAAAGAAGGCGGCGAAGCACAGTTACGCGGCGAAATCGTTTATCCAACTCTTGAATAACATTTTCAGGGTATGTCCGCAGATTGCGCAGATTTTCGCAGATTATTTTTTAAAATATTGCAACATTAATATATCAGTGGAATTTTTTGTCATGGTCGATATTATTTTTTTTTGCCCCGCAGGGCAGCACTTTATTAACCGTAGGCTTTAGCCTAATACTGCTTGCGCTTGAAAATACAAGGTAGGCAACCTTTTACTAAAAGGTCGCGTCGGTGATAGCCGACGCTATTCATCAAAATTAATCAAAAAATTTCAGACGAAAACATCGCCCCACGTAATTTGCGGGCGCAAGCAGTATTGGGCTTTAGCCTACGGTTATTTAGAATTTATATGTCAAGGAATATCAAACACATACGAAATATCGGTATTATTGCCCATATCGACGCCGGTAAGACAACGGTTACGGAACGAATGCTCTATTACGCGAATTTTGTTCACAAAGTCGGAATGGTCGATCAGGGAACAACTGTTACCGATTACGATCCCGAAGAACAAGAACGCGGTATCACGATTCAAGCCGCCGCCGTAACATTCGACTGGAAAAATCATACGTTTAATCTGATCGACACGCCGGGACATGTCGATTTCACTGCCGAAGTGGAACGTTCCTTGCGTGTTCTTGACGGCGGCGTTGTTGTGTTCAGCGCGCGGGAAGGCGTGGAAGCACAAAGTGAAACGGTTTGGCGGCAAGCAAATAAGTATCACGTTCCACGAATCGCGTTCATCAACAAAATGGACAGAGAAGGCGCCGACTTTTACCGAACTCTCAGTCAAATTAAAAATCGGCTCGGCGCAAAACCTATTGTTGTTACCATTCCGGTTGGGGCTGGACCGCCGCATATTCCCGAAGCGTTTCGGGCAACCATTGATCTAATTACAATGAAAATGCTTGCGTTTTCCGGTGAAAACGGTTCGGAAATTACCGAAGCGGAAATCCCTGATGCGTTACAGTATGAAGCGATTGAATGGCGTAGTCAGATGCTGGACGATTTGTCGATGTACAGCGACGAATTAACCGAATTGCTTCTTGCCGAAGAGGAAATCTCCGACGAAATGATTCGCGGCGTTTTGCGTAACGCAACCATTAATGATATGGCGGTTCCGGTGTTATGCGGTTCGGCGTTGGACGGAATCGGAGTTCAGCCCGTGATGGACGCGGTAAACGATTATTTGCCGTCGCCGCTCGATATTCCCGATGTGCAAGGTCAAGACCCGACTCGTCCTGATTGCCCCGAATTGTCACGAAAATCCGATCCCAATGAACCGTTCTGCGGATTGATTTTCAAAATTCAAGCCGATAAACATGGTGATTTACATTATATTCGGGTCTATTCCGGTACGTTAAAACAAAACAGCCGCGTTCTGAATCCGCGCGAAGATAAAAAAGAAAATGTCCCGCAACTTTGGCGTATTCAAGCGGATCGGCGTGAACAAATTACGGAAGTTACCGCCGGAGATATTTGCGGCGTGATCGGTTTGCGATTTTCCGTAACCGGCGATACGCTTTGCGATGTGAAACATCCGATTCTGTTGGAATCGATTGTTTTTCCTGAAACAGTTGTTTCGATGGCGATTGAACCCAATTCGGCGGAAGAGTACAAAAAACTAAAACAAGTTCTCGAGATGATGAAACGCCAAGACCCCACCTTTCGCGTTCACGAAAATGAAGAAACCAGTCAAATGCTGATCAGCGGAATGGGGGAATTGCATCTCGAAGTGATTAAACATCGTTTGTTACGGGAATACAAAGTGAATGTTCGAGTTCACAATCCGCGTGTCAGTTATCGTGAATCCATTCAGCGAACAGTCGAAGTTCAGGGAACGTGTAACCGAAATCTCGGCGGTCAAAAACATTGGGCGGAATTAAAACTCCGGCTGGAACCGTTGAACGATCAGGAATATGACCATCAGGGAGCGGTTGGAATTTCATCGGAATATTCGGACGAAATCTTTGATAAACAGTTTAAGCAAACCGTTCTCGAATCTATTCGTGAAGAAAGTTTGGGCGGCGGACAACTTGGTTTTCCATTGATGAATGTCAAAATCACCTTGTTGGACGCTCGGATAAGCGAATCGGAATCGACGGAAACTGCGTTCCGCATTGCTGTTTCCGACGCATTTCATAAGGGATTGCGCGAATCGGGAATTGTGTTGTTGGAACCGATTATGAGGTTGGAAATTTCAACGCCGGACGATTATGTCGGCGATATTGTGAGCGATTTACAACAACGTCGCGGCATTGTTACACAAACAGAAGTTCGCGGACATTTGACGGTGATTGAAGCGGAAGCGCCGTTGGTGAATTTATTTGGTTACACGTCGTCAGTTCGCGGATTGTCGCAGGGACGGGCAAGTAATTCAATGGAACCTCTAACTTATGGTCCCGCTCCGCCGGATGTTATCAAAAGTTTTATGCTGGAATAGATAGAACCTCTAAAAACTCAAAATTTCCTACAAAGCCGAAACGAACATAAAGGTTGGATTTTAACGACAGAGAACGAACAATCCGTTGGAATAACAGTATGATGCGGCTTGGTCCGAAAATGTACCGTTTAATCAAAACACTCTGGAATAGCAAAAATCATCGGGCAAATCTCGAAAAAATTGAGCAGAATGTGTGGAATATCAGAACTCAAAAAAAATTCGTAATATATCAGTGGAATTTTCCAAAACGTCTTTTAACAGTTTCCGCAAACCTCATTTTCAACCTAATTTTTCTTACTAAACGATTCACCAAAAAAACCTTAGTAGCAATGAATCCCACAAAAACCAACCTTATTACCTTATGACCTCATTATTCGTTTACGTTTTTAATGAGGTAATAAGGTTGAATCTATCTTGTATCTTTGGCTACTGAGGTTGTTTTAAACAATCGTTAAGAAAATTAGGTGGAAATGAGGTTGTTTG
>JAIRLW010000427.1 GCA_031259095.1 Planctomycetaceae bacterium
GACAAACGTAACTTGTTACGACACATCATCTTAAAAAAAGAATTTTTTAAGGCTTTGCCAAAAGACATAAAACAAAAAATATTCGAATCACCACTAATATGGCTAGGACAATTAGCAGGATAAATTAGGAAAGGGCAGATATTAAGAAAAATTAAAATAACTGTCAAGACGAATTTTAAAGTAGGAGGAGTAGAGTGGAAAGTTGATAGTGGATAGTGTCGCAAGCGGATTACTAACCTTATGGTAATAATTCCGCATGCGACGCCAACCACAAACCACACATCCCCCAAAATAACGTTATGGAAAATTAAACATCAAAATGATGCCTACCAGAGGTATCGTCAATTTTAACACAAGGGACACAACAGTTACACAAAAAATACAAGGAATCGTACAAAAAACAGAAATCGAATTTTAAAATAGAACATGTATCTTCAGTAGGCAAAAAATGTTCTGATTAGTTACAAAAAAAAGGTTTCTGCGGAAAAGTCCCGCAGAAACCTAATCGCAAACCGTTATTCTTCCGGCTGTTACGGCGTTAATGTTAATAACAACACGCCGAATAATACCGGTGGTAATACCGGTGGAAGAACAGCGGACGCAGACCGGCACGCCGATAAATGACCGGAGCCGGTGTGTAACATGGAGAATAACACGGCAACGGTCGGCAGTACGAATACGGCTGCGGGCAACATGTTACCGGTCGGTAACACGGATACGGTTGTGGGCAGCACAGTCCGCGATACGGATTCGGGGCAATAACGACCGGCGTTGACTCGCTGCATGGGCAGGGGGGCGCCGTAATCGCTCTGGTCGTATTGTTGAATTCCGTTTGCAACGATTGTACGTCATTCTGCGCAGAAACGGTATTAACCACAGCAAACAACAATGCCGCTGTAATCAGGATAAAAAGTGTTTTTTTGGACATTTTATAGTTCCTTTATAATTGGTGAATGATTAGTTGAAAAAAGTTAAAGAGTAAGAATGGGGGACAACAAGCCCCCCATTCTTACGGTAAACGGTTGGTTCTCGAACCGCTAGTTACCGACCGCCGAAGATTTTGAATGCTCTGCGGGGTTTTTGCGGATAACCCAGATCGTTGTTTCTTGGCTTGGCAGATTTTACCATGCCAGCGGCGTCCGAGTTTTTCGCAAACTCGAATGACCGGTCATTCGGATGAATGTACTTTGGACGGTCAAGGTCATTAGCCGGATTGTAGTTACCGTTTGGCAGTTCCGGGCAGTATTCCCATTCCGCAAACGGAGTTTTATTCACGGCAACCGGATTGTCAGCAGTGTGCTTGGCTCTGGCGCCCACTACTTCAACGCCCTCGCCGCCTGTGGACTGAACACCGGCAATACTCCCGGCAACATTGGTAACAATGCCTTCCGCATCAACGGCAACAACGGCGCCGCGAAACAGTGTTATCGGAAATTCGCCAATACGGCGGACTAATCCGCTCTTATCGACCAAAAGGTTATCTCCAAATTCATAATCCAGAGCCTGAATATCCCAATAAACTTTCTTGTAACTTTCATCTCTCGGCAACAGCGTTTCCACTTTCAGTATGACGGTTCCGTCAACAATCAGTTGATACAGACCGGCGTCGGTGTGGTTGTGGCGGTATAGCCAAAGGGCAAGTTCAAACTTGCTTGTGTCAATCGACAGCAATTTTGCTTGCGGGTCTTTTGCTTGAATTTCGGCAAGTTTCTCGGCAACTTCTTTCGTGCCTTCAGTGACGCCTAATTCAATCTTCTTGTCCTTGATTCCTTGTTGCAGTTGAGTCAGAACGCTGACCGAAAAGGCGTCTCGGTACAGCCACGACTGCCAGCGAATCAAACGGTTGCCGTTGGCATTGAGGGTTCTGAATTGGTCTGGTTCGACAGTGTCTTTCAAGTCGGGAATAACCAGCGAAGCGGCGGTGGCGGGTTGCGGATCGTTCTGGTAATTCAGATTCGCAACCGGAGTCCGTGGGTTGACAACTGGCGCCGGAGCAGGGGTAGCATGATGGTGTCGCCCCGCAAAGGCTGATGTCGCAAAGGAAACAGCAAAGACTGCACAAAGTGCGGTCAAAACAATCTTTTTTCTCATGTTTTATTCTCCTAAATGGTGAATGTTGTTTGAAAACACTTTTGGCGTTTTCTCTAATAAAAGTTTTTTCCCAAATCAATCTGCCCGTTCTGCACCAATGCGGTACCAATGCAACGTGATCCTTGTTGCGAAACATTCGGCAGTCCGAAACAAATTAAGTTAAGTAATCTACAGTGAATATACAACCTGAAAAAAAAAAGCAAGTTAGGCAAGATAGGAAAATAAAAAAACAGGAAATATAGGTAGGATAGTAGGGATTATAATGGTTTTGCGGAAACTGCGGATGTTGCCGAGATATTTTCCGATATGGTAATCCCAATATTTTGCACCCAGAACGAAAGATTTGCTCGAATTTTGTATCTATTCAGTAGGGAAATTCTAAAAACCCTCTTTTGTTTTTATTTAATGACTCATGTTACGCAGTCGTATTCTGTCAGTAGGCTGGTATTGTTTTATTCTCGTTAAGCATTTTTATTGCCGAGTTGTCCTTAATCTGTTAGACTATGTTTTTCGGGTATTAGGTTGTCCCGAATTTTTAAGCCCTTCAGACAGGAGTTAAATTTTTTATCATGGAAGAACGATTGGATTTGTACACGGATTATTTATTGAGCAGTGTTGGTCGTACCACGGCAACCGGTTTATGCTTCGGAGGCATTGCGTGTTCCGGTTTCCTACGAGTGCGTCTCAAAGACGGTTTATTATTGTGATCTCAAAACACGCAAAGAAAAACGCCCAAGCGTGGTCAGTAAAAACGAAATGATGCGTTCGATGATTGCCCAAGCCGTACAACAACAGCATCTTAAGTTTCGCTATGTTTTAGCTGATCGTTGGTTTTCGTTTTTTGACAGGATAAACCGATTTTGACGGGATAAACAGAATTTACAGGATTTTTAAATAAAAGACTCAAAAATTCGGTTCTTATAAAACCGAATTTTAAAGTGTAATGAGTATATCATGAGGAACGACCTCACATAAAGAGCAAATACGTAATCAATTTTTAGGAAAGGGCAGTTACAGAATTAGACGCCTCAAATATAAAAGGAGCAGTAAGAGATTTTGCAAACTGGATTGAACGAGTATCACTTTATGGGACTTTTGTTGTTAATGGAAAAACTATTGATACAGTAAAAATTCGGACTATCGCTGAACAATACGCAAATGGAATGATTGTTCACTAATTTCGTTCAGCAATGTTAATTTTTTAGGGAATTTCTAAAAACCTACTTTTTAGACAAAAAATATTTGCAAGTCCTTATTTTTAAGGGCGCAATTTTTAAAAACAAGGTTTTTAGAAGTTCCCTTTAATAAATCTTATTTTTTTGAGATTAAGGGATTGTTTTATGCCACATCGCTCTTCGTCTAAAGAACAAGATGATTATTTCCGAGATACTACCGATACATGGTATTGGTCAGTAACGATTTTTTTTCTAAAAATTTTTCCAATATTAATAACTGTGTTTATTGTAGCCTTTGATCTTTATCGTAATCTCAATATCAATATAACACAGCCGGTAAGAGAACCTTATAAATGGTTTGAATGGCAAGATCGTCAATTTTATTACATATTCATTAGTTTCTTTTTTTTACTTTTTGTTTCTGGTTGTGTATTAAGAAT
>JAIRLW010000443.1 GCA_031259095.1 Planctomycetaceae bacterium
TGCAAGTTGGTGATTTTTGATCCGCTTTCGGCATTTTGGGGAGAGATAAACGAAAACAAAAATGCCGAGGTTCGAGTGGTAATGTCACAGTTAAAGAGAATTGCTGAAGACCATAAAGCAGCAATCGTTCTTGTTACTCACTTTAACAAGAGGCTGAGTTGCCAGGCAATGTCACGTGTAACCGGCTCACTGGCTCTAACAGCGGCAAGCCGTGCAACCTGGTCGATTACCAACGATAAGGAGACCAATATTCGAACCGTTGCCTGCGTTAAGATGAATCTCTCCGAACAGCGGGAAGGATTCACGTTTGAGATTATAGAAGGACAAATAAATATTCTTAATGAATATGTGGACATTACTGCCGACGAGGTCTTACAAAACCGAATGGGGGAAAAACAAACTAAGAGACGCGGTCCGCAAAGCGATAAATTAGGTGAATGCTGCGACTAGCTGCGGGGATTTTTGGCAAACGGTGCCGTTGAAGCAACCGTTATCTATGCAAAAGCGAAGGAAGCAGATTTTCCGCCTGGCACTATTACAAAGGCAAAAAATAGACTAAATATTAAGTCTCATAAAGAGCATTTTTCTAGCCCCTGGATGTGGGCATTTTCACCAAATTTTTAGAAGTTCCCAATGGAATTTTTAGAGATTCCCAATGTTTCATCTCATTACAAACGTAAAAATAAAATTGCATTTATAAGAAATTGATCATTATGATCATTGGTGTACGGATGAATTTCTCAATAGTTCCAGTTCATACCAAACATCAAAGTGTGGGCAGAATAATTGGAAGCCACTTCGGAAGTGTAGCGAAAATAAATATCAAGGCTTGATCCCATCGAAGAAGTAAAACCACCACCGAAAAAAAATCGCGTTTTCGTAATTTCATATCCCGGAATGGAAAACACCGTCGGAGCATCCGTCAGCGGCGCAACATTTAAAAGATTACGGTCTCCCAATTCATGAAGCATTCCGCCATATAATCGCGGCGACGTTATTGAATAGATTCCGGTTGCTTTCCACGAATATCGAACGCCCAATAGGAATGTTGTTTTTGAATCGTTATTCGGATCGAGTTCAAGAGCAACGTGTCGTAATCCAAGATACGGTTCCACTTTTCCCAGTCCCCGCATCCACCACATTCCGGCTTCACCGTTGAAATTCCACTGTAACGCGGTGCGTAATGGAAACGATTGTTCGTTGTAACCTAGTCCGCCTTCAATATCGACGAAAAAACTCTGGATTGCCATACGGCAATAACCTGACGTGTGAATGGAAAAAAGATCGGAATCCCATTGGAAAGAACCGTTCGCGCCTTGCGATGAACTTTGATTCGTCCCCAACAAAATGCCAAACAGAAATTGCCGTCCGATTTGACGGTCAGCGCCCACAGAAACACCATACGAATAAGATTCTAAATCGGTGAAACCGTTGGAATGTCCGAGATGACTCCAGTTTCCAAAACCGCGAACCCATGTCCGAGTCCGTTGCGGAGATTTCGGAAGAGAAAAATCAAACGTGAACGGCTCATAACAGAAAAAGGAGGAAACGCTGCCCCGACCCGGAAAAAATAATCGTGAAAGAGAATGCTGACCACGTTCTTGCGATAAATTGTTTTCCGACGAAAAACCAAACGGAATCAGATAAATATTGCAACACAAAATACAAAACACAAAACACCGAACAATAAAATAATTTATTTTTGTTCGGTGTTTGTGTGTGGTTTTCATCATCATCGAGAAACCTGCAACCGGAAATTCCAGCAACATTGATCCTGAACGGAGTTTTTTAGACTGAAATTTGATTAAGTTTTTATTTTGGCGCGTTTCCGGGATTTTCGGCAACTGACACAACAGGCGGAGTTGGGATGACCGGATTGACGGAAGTTTCCGTCGGAGCCGGAGTTGTTATTGGAGCCGGAGTTGTCCCTACCGGCGGCGTTTCCGCATTATTATTGGGTTGTTGCGCCGCTTGGCGAGTAGTGAAAAGCGGAATAAAGGCTCCTGTGCCAGTTTCGTTGTTTTTCGAAGTCAACAGCGGTGCGTCATTATTTTCATCAAATCCTATACGGAAAAATGATCCCGTGTTGATTTGTTGATTAACCACATTCGCTCCATGCGGACTGCGGACAATGAACTCTCCGCCCATCTTGCTAGAAGAACCGATTTCCGTAAAGAACTTCCATTGGTCTATCGGTGTGTTTACCAGATCGTCAGGACTGGTAAAAATTCGGTTACCGATAAAAAAACTTCCCTGATACTGCTGTCCGATAAACTTGTGACCAACAACAACCTTGTTGGCAAAAACGGAACCATCCTTGATCATCACATCATCTTTGCCTTCAGCATTGATCAAGGTTGCCTGTTTGGTGATTTTCAACGAACCGACTTCAAGAGCGTCGAACTTCGTTTTGCCGGACAGAAAAAACACGACACAAGCGCCAACAATTCCGCCAATCAAAGCGGAAAACAACGAACTAACAATCTTGTCACTCATTCATAAACCTCCATGTTTAGAAAAAAAGGGGAAATTTGTTAACCGATAAATTCATTTACCGGTTTGTTGTCAGCCATTATAAGGTGAAAATCGAATGATTCGACAAATTATTTCGACTTATCGCTCGACCTCACTTACAAGACGGCGGGGATTTTAGCAAATAATCAAAAACCAGTCCAGACCAATTTTTTAAAATTCTTCATAAT
>JAIRLW010000445.1 GCA_031259095.1 Planctomycetaceae bacterium
ACCGGTATTAAATCTATCGACGCGATGACTCCAATCGGACGCGGACAACGCGAACTCATTATCGGCGACCGTAAAACCGGTAAAACCGCCATTTGTATTGATACGATTATCAATCAAAAAGAAACCGGCGTAAAATGTTTCTATGTTGCCGTTGGTCAGAAAGATTCAACTGTTGCGGGAATTATCGAAACGTTGAGACAATACGGCGCAATGGATTATACGACGGTTATTGTTGCCGGTGCCAGTGCGCCCGCTCCATTGCAATATATCGCTCCGTATGCCGGTTGCGCTATGGCGGAATATTTTATGTACAACGGTCAGCATACATTAGTTGTTTACGATGATTTGTCCAAACAGGCAACCGCTTATCGTCAAATTTCGTTGTTAATGCGGCGTCCGCCGGGACGTGAAGCGTTTCCGGGTGACATTTTTTACTGTCACAGCCGGCTTTTGGAACGTTCCGCAAAATTGTCAAAAGAACTTGGCGGCGGCAGTTTGACCGCATTACCGATTGTTGAAACGTTGGAAGGTGAAGTCTCCGCGTACATTCCAACAAACGTGATCTCAATTACCGATGGTCAAATTTATTTGCAACCGGATTTGTTTTTCAGAGGTCAACGTCCGGCAATGAATGTCGGTATTTCGGTGAGCCGTGTCGGAGGTTCCGCACAAATTCCGGCAATGAAACAAGTTGCGGGTGGAATGCGGCTTGATATGGCGGCGTTCCGCGAACTCGAAGCATTCGCCCAACTCGGTACCGACCTCGACGCCGCAACCCAAGCCCGGCTTGATCGCGGTTACAGAATCAACGAACTAATTAAGCAAGGTCTTTGCAAACCAATGCATGTTATTGACCAAGTCTTCGTCATTTACGCCGGAACTCACGGTTTTATCGATACGGTTAAAACGAATGACGTGTTACGCTGGGAAAGTGAATTTCTTACCTTCCTGCATAGTTCCCACAAAGATGTTTGGCAAAAATTAAACGAAAAGAAAAAACTCGATAACGAACTAACTGCCGAAATGGACAAAGTTCTCGAAGTTTTCAACAGATCATTCGTGTAATTTTGTTCAAAAATCTTGCCGAAAAAATGTCTTGTAAACCACTAACTAAAAAAAATTCTAACCGCCCCGCAATCGGGGCGAATAAAATAAGATTATGCCAACGACGTTAACAAAAACTACTCGCAAAATTGAAAAACATAAACACGAAAAAATCAGTGAAAATTCGTGGACAAAAAATTTTTAGAAATTACCCATAAATTTTGTTGAAACAATTGCAATACGTTTTTGTAAATTCCGTTGAAATATTACGGAAATTATTTATGGAAACAAAATTAATTTTAAAATTGGATAAAACTGTTATGGGCTAATGAAGACCCTAGAATTAAATACCTAATGACAAAAGAAATATGAAAGAAAATATCGAAAGAATTGTTAAAAAAATTAAGACTTTTCATTGATGTACTGCCGGTTAAAGAAAAAACAGTGGACATGGCATTAAATTCAAACTTCGGAAATTTTGAAGATGGATTACAATATTTTGCAAGTAAAGAAAATAATATAACAATACTTATAACGCGGAATGGAAAAGATTATAAAGAAAGAGAAATTTTGATACAAAGTGCAAAAGAATATATTAAATCAAATACTCGTGAGTAAAATGAGAATAACGTGTCGGTAACCATTTGGTGTCAATCAAAAAAAGAAAATTCGCACGAATAGGTTTCAGATATTTTTTTACTTGCGGTGAGCGAAGTGTATTGCCTTTGGTAATGAAATGCGAAAAGCTACAAAAAATTAAAATTGAAATCATGTCAGCAGATAAATTATTGACAATCAAAGAAGCCGGCGAATGGGCGACTCGGCATATTGGAAAAAATGTAACAAGTTCCAATATCTCCTATCTCATTCAATACGGACGAATAAAAAAACTCGACGAAAACGGTTCAACAAAAGTTTCACAGAATGACTTGTTACAATACTACAAATTCTATAACGGTTCAAGAGAAATTAATTACAAAGAACAAATCGGCAATGATTTGAATTGGGCATTATCGTTTGAACAATATAAAGAAGCCGAAACAACAAAACATGTTCACCGTTTGCATCCGTACAAGGGAAAATTTATACCGCAACTTGTTGAATATTTTCTCGATGATCACACGGATCATTTTAAAAAAGAAACGTATTTTAATGCAGGCGAGATTGTGTTTGATCCGTTTTCAGGAAGCGGAACAACAATGGTTCAGGCATGTGAACTAGGAATACACGCATTGGGAATTGATATTTCAGCATTTAATAGTTTGATTGGTAATTGTAAAGTGATGCAATACGATATTGCTGATTTACAAGGTGAAATTTATCGTATCACCAATGTATTGACGGCTTTTATTAATAACACAAATATTGCTCAATTTGAATCCGAACTGACTCAGGAATTGTACGAATTTAATAACCGTTATTTTCCTGTTCCCGATTACAAATATAAGTTACGAAATAAGCAAATCAATGAAGAACAATACAGCCGTGAAAAGGAAGAACTTTTTGTTCCAATCTATAAGCGTCTGGTAAAAAAATATGATATTAAATTGATTCAGAACAAAAACGAAACATTTCTTGACAAATGGTTTCTGCAACATATTCGCAACGAAATTGAGTGTGTGTTCGCCGAAGTAAAGAAAATCAAAGAGGTCAATACAAAAAAAATTATCAGTATCATTTTAAGCCGAACTATCCGAAGTTGTCGGGCAACCACTCACGCAGATTTGGCAACTTTATTGGAACCTGTAACGTCAACATATTATTGCGCTAAACACGGTAAAATGTGTAAGCCGTTGTTTTCCATATTGAAATGGTGGAAGACGTACTCAAAAGATACTGTTGATCGGATTTGTCAATTTGATCGATTGAGAACAAATACTTTTCATGTTTGTTTGACGGGCGACAGCCGGAATATTGATATTTTTGAACAATTAAAAAAAGTACATCCGCATTTCAGCGGTTTTATAAAGAAACAAAAAATACAAGGAATTTTTTCGTCGCCGCCTTATGTCGGGTTGATTGATTACCACGAACAACACGCCTACGCTTATGACTTGTTCGGTTTTGAACGAAACGACAAACTTGAAATCGGTTCAATGTTCAAGGGTCAAGGACGTGAAGCGAAACAAAATTATATTCAGGGAATTGCGGATGTTTTGAATAATTGTAAAAAATATTTTTCGGATAACTACAATGTTTTCCTTGTCGCCAATGATAAATACAATATGTATCCGATAATTGCCGAAAAATCAAATATGAAAATCGTCAACCAATTCCATCGACCAGTACTAAACCGCAGCGAAAAAGATACAACCGCCTATTCAGAAACAATTTTTCACTTGAAAGAAAAATAAGTACAAAATGGTTTTCAATAAAAAACAAAAAGCCGAAACGCAAAAAGTAATTGCAAATTGTTTACGGAAAAAATTTCAAAACTACACATGGAAAGATAATAATATGCCTTTCCATTTCAGGCTTTTGGGAAAAGACCGCATGGCATTGTATTCTTTTATGCAATCTTTATTAACAACTTTTGGTACGTCTATTTTTGAACCGGTTGCCGTTACAATAGCAAAAGAACTTTTCGTAAAAGCAGAATATCAATATATTGTAGGTAAGACAATTTATGCCGATTGTCAAAAAAGTGTACAAAATATTATTAACAAACTTACTGTTGAGGGAAATCCAAATAAAATTGATGAATTGAAAATGTTAAGAAACTCTTTGAGTGGAGAACTTAATAAATTGAAACCAACAAAAGTTGATTTGTTTGTTGAAAATAAACAAGGTGAACAATTTTTGTTTGATCTCAAAACGGCGAAACCCAATAAGGGAGACTTTCAGAAATATAAACAAACATTACTTGAATGGGCTGGTATTGCGCTAACAAAAAATAAGAATGTAAAAATTCATACCTTACTTGCAATTCCTTATAACCCTTTTGCTCCTAATCCTTATCAAACATGGACAATGAAAGGAATGATTGACGATAGACACGAATTAGCGGTTGCCGAAAAGTTTTGGGATTTTCTTGGCGGAGAGGGAACTTACAATGAATTACTAGATTGTTTTGAAAAAGCCGGTGTTGAATTACGACCGGAAATTGATGACTATTTTGCAAAATTCAGCTAGGTGACTTACGTAAACTCGAACAAACCGCAATTTTTATTTTTTTACCCCAAAATACCGAGAACGTAATTTTATTGCAATACAAAAAACTTCCACTGGTATATTACAAATAATTTGAATTTTGGAAATTACTCGTAAAACCGACGGACTAAATTTTAGAATTTAACAAACAAAAAATAATGAGAAACGATGTTGGAATTATTCGATTAGAGGAGATTTCACCCAATAATTGGCGGGCAAAATATCAGGGGAATTACGGTATTTACACCGTCAAAATAACTACCGACGGCAAAAAAGCAACCAAATTCTC
>JAIRLW010000468.1 GCA_031259095.1 Planctomycetaceae bacterium
AGAGTTATTGAGAGATTTGGTGATTCCTACCTACACTTGTCCTTCGGATGGCAACAACAACAAAGGAACTTACTTTGCGGGTGGACATGTACACAATTATGTTGTTTGCATGGGACGGGAAGGAGTATTAACACTTGGTCTTAATCGTGCCAATGCTCAAAACTTATTGGTAAATGAAGCTGATACATTCAAAGAATCACAGTATCGAGCTATGTTCTTTGCCAGTTGTGCGAACAGTCACGCCAGCGGCGCTTATCCGTTAGTAACAAGATTTGAGGACGTTTTGGACGGCACATCTAACACGGTTGCCATTTCTGAAACAGTTCAAGGCGTTCCCGATACAGGCGCCGGCGGCATAGACTACCGCGGTCATATTTGGTGGGGACTTTACTGTTTTTTTAATACAAATCAAGCGCCTAATACCCTTGTCCCGGATCTTAGTACGCACCAATTCTCCGCGCATGTCCGGCATCCTATAGACTATGTAAAGACTACTCCTCTAACCGATCCGGACAGTTGTTATATGAGACTGTCTGCGCGAAGTTGGCATGTCGGCGGTGTTAATGCGGGACTTGCCGATGGGGCCGTTCGGTTTGTTCAAGATCAAATCAATCTGGAAATCTGGCAAGGCGCCGGTTCCACCAACGGCAGTGAATCTGGTTCGTTACATTAATCGTTGTCTGGACGGTGATTTTTGTTGTGATTTATATGATTGTTATGATTATGTGAAAATTACATATTTCAAAAATCATCTCAATCATACAAATCACAGTTCAGATATTGTTGCATAAATCATCGTTTAGACATTATCACCCTTTTTTCAAATATGAGATATTTAATTTTCACACTTTTATTGTTGCCAATCGTTGCCGGTTGTAGTAACAACAATCCACAGGGACGTGTTGCGGTTCGCGGCGAGGTTACTCTTGACGGCAAACCGCTTGAACAAGGCAGCATTTTATTTTCGTCTGTTGCCGGAACAACGCCAATGGTCGCCGCCGGTTCACTGATTAAAAACGGTAAATTTTCGTTACCGGCAGAAAAAGGTCTCATACCGGATCAAACTTATTCGGTACAGTTTCGTTCCGTAGAAGAAATTCCCGGTACACGGAAAAAAACAACTGAAGACCCTACAGGTCTGATGGGAATACAAACCCGAAGTATTCTTCCGCGCCGATATGGTGTGGAGTCAAAAGAAACAGTTACCGCAACAAAAAAATCGCCAAACGTGTTTCAATTTGAACTGACAAGCGAACCGGATAAATAAGGTAATCTTCTATTTCAATAACACAAATTAACACGATTTTCATAATTTACAAATTTAGAATATGGTAATTACGCCAATCTTGTTAATTCTGTTGTAAAAATAAAAACATAATAAAAAAAGCAATTTAGTAACTGTTCCTGTATATTTTTACGTTATGGTTTTTGGTTCTGAAGTACGAACTGCCGTAACTTAAATTTTAATAATTTAACAACAATTAAACACATGAAAAAGAGTTTTGTAGTTGGTTTGAGTTTGTTAGGGTGTTTTGCAGTTTGTGCAATAATTTACGCACAAATTACCGCTAATCCGTCAATTCAGACGGTCAAAATTTCAACGTTGGACGCAAACGCGGAATTCGCAAGTGCGGATAAAAACAGTGACGGCGTTTTGAATAAGGAAGAGTTCAAGGCGTATCTCACCCTGTTGAAAGCGGCAAAAACTGTTGCCAAAAATGAAAAGAAGAACGACAGTTGTTGTTCTAATGAAGCGGCAAAAAAGAATACTACCGAAACGGTTGACATTAAATCTGTCACGGAAACACCGGTAAAAAGGGATATTACCGAAACGGTTGACGGCAAATCTGTCACAGAAATACCGGTAAAAAAGGATGTTGCCGAAACGGTTGACGGAAAATCTGCCGCAGAAACTCCTGTAAAAAAAGAATGCAGTTGCTGTAGCGGTAAAACGGGCAAAAAGGAAACGGAATCAAAATTGATACCAAAATCAATTTCTTCTGTCCGATTGCCGGATCATCTTGTAGAAATTGTGTTGAAGGCAACCAACGCCTTGTCGTCCGACAATCTCGCTGAATATCAAAACCATCTTCCGCAATTGATTGAGGCAATAAAAGTTACAGACAATGATGTATGTGATTTTCTTGCGCCATTTGCGGAGAAATTAGTTATGGGCGGGAATTTGAAGGAAGCACGGCAGCCATTTGAACCGTTTAGCAATACTTTTGCCGATATCATAAAATCACAACCCGCCGGAGAACGGCAAGCCTATATTTTCCAATGCCCCATGTCTCCGGTTTTGGGAAAAGCGCAATGGATACAAAAACAAAACAAGAAAGTATTGAATCCCTTTTTTGGATCAGAAATGTTAAATTGCGGGATCGAGTTACAGTAAAAATATTTTCAGCAAATTACATCGGCATAATATCAATTTCAGTTGATTTCAATCGACTAAAACATTAACACTAACTTTTAACGTTAACACTTTTTAACATTGGAGAAAAAAATTATGTTAAAAAAATTGACCTTTACCGCTGTTTTAAGTTTGGCGGTATTTATTGGACTGATTGGTGTTTCATTTTCGCAAGGTGAAAATAAAACCGATTCACATCCAACAGTCTCGGAAAAAACCGCAACGGTAAACTCCGAAACAAAAAAAGATGATAAACCCAAACCAATCAAAGAAGTGCTTCCCGGCGCAAAAAAGATTGACGGTTTAATCACACTGTATCACAAAAACGATAAATTGTACGCTGAGATCAAGAAATCTAATCTTGATACAGATTATCTGATTGTGTCGGCTGTGGCTCAAGGATCGGGAACATCAGTAATCGGCGGTTTCACGCTTAATCCTTTAGGCAACGATAAACTTTGGCAATTCCGAAAAGTTGCGGATCGGATTAATATTGTTCGTCGTAACATTAAATTCAAAGCGAATTCCAATACTCCCGAACAAGCAGCGGTAGATGTTGCCTATTCGGACAACACGGTTTACAGTTTGCCGATTATTGCAACAGGCGACGGCGGCAGCGATGTTATTGATTTCGGTTCCATTTTTATGTCGGATTTTACCGACCTCGAAG
>JAIRLW010000542.1 GCA_031259095.1 Planctomycetaceae bacterium
AGACCGGACGACCCGCATTGGAGTTCTTCTCCGACGAACGAACCTGATTCAGTAAATCAATAAAAACAGACCAATCAATTAGCTCATCAAGACGACGGAGAAAGTCGTTCATTTGATTATTTTATCGAGATGATATTCAATATCAAAAAAGGAGGCTTGGGACATGGCACGAAAAATTGGGGAAAGGGAATGGGAAAACGAACAAAAACGACAATAAAAAACAAAAAACAACGAAACCAATAATAATTATCATAACAAAATAATATTTTTTAAAGACGCCCAATTTTCAACAACAACAACAACATTGACTAACATAGGAGATTCGATATAGAATCCTGCCGCAATCAATCAAACAATTATAAAAATTTTCACCCCACACCGCAAGAACAAAATACTTGTGTGGTATAGCAAGGGCAACGCCCTACGCTAATGCTGGTTGCCCCGTTGGGGCAATTTTAGTGAATATATTTTTAAAACGAAAACCGAATTTTAAAGTGTGAGGAGTGTAATCCGCTTGCGCAACTATTCACTATTCACTATTCACTATTCACTATCAACTAATCCCATTTCGCGCATGAGGAGTTTAATGTCTTCCCAAGTTTGTTTTTTCGCGGCGGGATTGCGGAGTAAATAAGCAGGATGATAAGTGCAGATCACTTTGATATTGTTGTAACGATACACTTTTCCTCGCATAGCGCCGATGGAGTTGTCCGTTTGCAGTAAATTTTTCGCCGCAACCGATCCAAGACAACAAATAAATTTCGGTTGAATAATTTCAAGCGTTTTATCCAGAAACGGCTTACAATGTTCCGCTTCGTCCAGAGACGGATTTCTGTTATTGGGCGGACGGCAACGTAAAATGTTGCAGAGATAAACGTCTTCACGCCGGATTTTCATGCCTTTCGTGATAATATCATTGAGCAACATTCCGGCACGGCCAACAAACGGTTCTCCCTGTTTATCTTCATCCGCTCCCGGCGCCTCGCCAAGAAACACAAGTTGCGTGTCCGGATTGCCGACTCCAAACACTGTTTGAGTCCGACTCAACGCCAATTCACCGCAACGCGAACATTGCGCAACTTGTTGCGCAAGTTCCTGAAGTTGTTCCGTTTTACTTTTACTTTTACCTTTACTTTTGTTTTCGGTTTCGGTTTCGGTTTCGGTTTTACTTTTATTCATGGAAATAGCCGGCTCAGAAAATAATGGTTCCGTTTTTTCTTTAGGAATGATTACAATAGATTCAACAGGTTTTTTTTGTTCAGTATGTTCGCAGGAAACCGTTTCATCCGGAACATGTTCATCCGGAACAATGTTATTTGAAACAATTTCAGGCGGAACAATGTTATCCGGCACAATTCCATGTTCGTGTGAAACCGTTTCATTTTGAACCGTTTCCGAGTGAACACGATCACGTATCACCGGTTGTCCGAGTTCGGAAACTCCGGCAATTTGCATGATTTCCAAATAATCAATCAATCCATCACGTATTCGATGAGGCATCGTCAA
The DNA here is from genome assembly GCA_031259095.1 of Planctomycetaceae bacterium. Lineage (GTDB taxonomy): Bacteria > Planctomycetota > Planctomycetia > Pirellulales > Thermoguttaceae > WRKP01. Next base: position 1,507 of record JAIRLW010000542.1, read on the forward strand.
TAAACCTTATTCGTAAGCGTTGACAATTTGTTGTACCAATTGATGACGAACAATGTCACTTTGGTCTAGTTGGATCATTCCAATAGCGTCAATATGTTTAAGACGTTGACGCGCGTCAATTAATCCGCTTCGTTTGTGTTCCGGTAAATCAATTTGGGTCGTGTCGCCGCAAACGGTAATCGTCGAGGAATCGCCCATTCGGGTCAAGAACATTTTCATTTGAGCAACCGTTGTATTTTGTGCTTCGTCGAGAATAATCGAAGCGTTATTAAGAGTTCGACCGCGCATGTACGCCAACGGAATCACTTCAATCCGGTCTTCTTCCATAGACCGTTTCAACATATCGCGTTCCATCATATCGCCGAGCGCGTCGAAAAGCGGACGCAAATAGGGATTGATTTTCGCCTGCAAATCGCCGGGCAAAAATCCAAGACTTTCACCCGCCTCCACCGCCGGACGAACAAGAACAATTTTTCGTACCGTTTCTGTTTTAAGCGATTCAATCGCTTTGGCAACCGCGAGATAGGTTTTACCGGTTCCAGCCGGTCCGACACAAAGAACAATTTCCTTTGATCGGAGCAACTGAACATACCGTGCCTGACCGGCCGTTTTAGGACGAATCTGTTTCACGCTGTAAACCTCTAACGGCTTGATATTTGTAACTTCCTTGTCCTGCTGAACTTCCGAGATTGCCCGTTGAATATCTTCCGGCGTGAGAGCGTTGTTACGAAGCGCGAGTTGTTGCAATTGCTCCAAGAGAACCGAACTGCGGCGAAGGTTGTCCGGTTCGCCGCGCAACAGAATCTGACGTCCATCAATAGTAACTTTAACAGCAAACGCTTCACGAATCTTACGAAGATATTCATCGCTAGGACCGAACACCTTTAACAAGGTCTTCGAGTCAATCACTGCAATTGTCGTTTCGTGCATAACCAAAACCCTCGTAAAAACGAAAACATTACAATAAATTGTTTGCTGTTTCCTTTCCTTTTTGAAACGCGGCAATATTTATATCAATAAATTGTTTCTTAACACTTTGCCGAATCGCTTCCATCCATGCTGTTTCCGGCAAATCGAGACGGGTTGACATTGCTCCAAGTAAAATGGTATTAGCGGCTTTGGCATTGCCAAGTTTTGAAGCAATTGCAACCGCGTCAAGATAAACCAGTTTGGAAAAATATTGCGACAATATTTGTTCATCAATTTCAGGATAAGGCGTTCCTCCGGTCGATGCTGTTACAGGAATAATTTTCTGATTCGAAACAACCGCTAATCCGTCTTGAGCAAGATAATCGAGATAACGCAAACATTCAATCCGTTCCAACGAACCGAGAACTTTTGCCGTATGTTGCGGAACAAGCGGACTAAACACCTTTTTTCCATAACGAATTTGTGCAATCACCGAACCTCCGCGTTGCGCCATTCCGTGAACCTCGTTGGTTTTCACGTCAAAGCCTGCCGCCGCCGCCGCTTGCGCAACAATTTCGCTCGCTAATAAAATCCCCTGACCTCCAACGCCTACTAATACTACACTCGTCGTCATTTTGATTAATTTTATTATAAATGGTTATTGGGAATCTCTAAAAATTCATTTTTTCACCACAACGTTTTATGAAAAATCATTTGTCCCTCATGTCCCTTTAGTCTCTAAAGTCTCTCAAAAAAGGACTTTAGGGACAATAGGGACTCATGGGA
>JAIRLW010000083.1 GCA_031259095.1 Planctomycetaceae bacterium
AAAAGACGATTTCTAATTATTGTACGATAAATCTTGGGAAAGCCTGTAGGATGAAAATGTATCACAACGCCATCACCATCTATACTATATCGTACCTTCAAAGGATCAGAGAGTGTACGTAAATCTTCATCGTCAATATCCCTCAAATCACCATTAAGCCACATCGTTACATGCGATTTGTCATCAAACTTGAAATAATTACCACGTACTAAACCTGAACTGTCATTTGAATAAACAACATCATAAAGGTAATTTTTACCAAAACGAAAACTCACTACACCTGAAGTATATTCACCGCGTTTAGGAAAAATATCTTCTACTAATTTTTTCACATTGCCGTCTTTTAAGATTTTGTATTGTCTGGTAACTTTGAAAAAAACCTTGCGGGTATCAGAGTCAATATTATCTGGTATTCGTATCGTGTAGTCTTTTTCAGATGCGAGCGTTATGGGCTTAATCGGCTTCTTATTAAGTACGCTGGGTTTGAGATCGTATTGCAGGTCCTCTTTCATTAACTTCCGATAAGTATCGTGGAAAAAATTGTTATTCTTTATTATGTCGTTGTAAATTACTTTCCCATTTTGCCACTCAATATATCCATTATTGTATATACCTTTATCTGATTCCAGATTATATTTTTTAGGGTTACTATACATTTCAAATGGGAGGGGAAAATATAATATACTACGTCCGTCATTTATATATTTATGTCCATTATCGCCAAATTTATATGTGTTAAAAAACATATGAAATGTTTCTGGATTACCATTAGAGTCAAGACGTAAAGTACCATTTAGCAAACAATCTGTATATGCCGCCCAATCACCGTTTGCCACAGTAGCATATTCTATAACGCATGTATAGAATTCGAATTTGTCCTGTTTTTTTAATGTGTGATATGCAAACATTAACTCGTTTTTACTCAAATCACGCCCATCCTTGTACAATGCCGGATGGCGAGTAGCTTCCTGCCAGTTATTACTACGCGCAACTTCAATTTGCCACGCCATACGATGCAACTCCAATGCAATTCCTTCGCAAAAAATCTCATCCGGAATATTAAATCGAGCGAACAACGCCCTTTGATCTTGCCCGCTAAAATTATTCGTTTCATCCGCTAAAAGCAAGTTACACACACTGATAACAGTCAAAACTATCGTTGTAATTAAAAACAATATATGGTTCATTTTTATTTTCATAATGAAAAAAGGAAATTAAAATTTTAGTAAAAATTTACTGTAAAATAATAGTAAATTACTTATTTTTGGGTTTATAAAATTCTATAAATTTATGCGGACATGATAAATCTAATTTGAATTTTTTTGAGATATACGATTTTGTAGGGTGTCTGTACAATAATTCATAATATACCTTACACGAAATATTATCTGGTGCGTTTAAACTTCCGGTATTCATTGCTTCTACAACTTGGTCAACACAATTAAAATCGGGTAGTTTATACCAGTAGTTTCCGTTGCCTGCTTTTATAATTGTATTATTGATGAGAAGTAAAACAGCATTAGCTTTCTCCAATGCGCTTTTGGTAATATTATTTTCTTTGTCCTTGGTATCATCAATAGCAAAACGTATTTCCTCAACTCCCTGCGGTCCGTCCTTATACAAATCACCGAGAACTGATATGTTTATTGGCGGTAATGGACGTTTTTGATAATTATTGACCATAAATGTGTACAATTCATTATCAACATTGTAACCGCCTTTTGCTCCCGAACCCCATACATGATTGGCGTGAGAATGAATTGTTGGTGGTGTAAATTTATTAGGTTGATCAGGATAAACTTCAACTTTCCACGCAAGATGACCTATGTCGAGTACTTCATCTTTAGGACCACAATTGATCGAAGTGGTATATGTTTTCTTTCCATATCGTGTTCCTTTCCTTTCCTTTCAAATACTGTAAATATGTAATCTGGTACAAAAATCTCAATTGTTTCTTCTGTCTCAAGTATTACGTTGTCTATTTCTGTTTTTATGCGTAATGTAACTCTTTTTGTACCGGTTTCGAATGCAATCAAAACCGGTTGAACTTTGGCAGGTAATGCTGTTGCTTGTGAACGTGTCATTATACTGTAATCAATGCTGCCGTCTTCTTTTTTATTTGGATATTGATAAATTGCGCCGCCAACAAATTTCTTGACATAAAATTCTTCTCCTTCCAGAGTAATTGTGAATACAGAATTTCTCGCTTTGTGTCGTACATCTTCATAGCCTCTTTTAGGAACATTCAATTCAAGTCTAATTTTAAAAGTTGCCGTAATGTCATTAGGCAAAGTCTTCTTACTTGGTTTATTTGTCTTATTATCCCATGCTTCCGCGCGAACAGATCGTCGCGGTACTTTAGGTTTATAAGCGGGTTCGTCTGCTTGAATTGTAAGTCTATACAATCCATTAATAACCTCTGCGGCAGGTATAACATTGTGTTCTTGCTGTAATATCACAACTATTACTGTCGTGCAAATGTAAAAAAGTATTTTTTTCATATTGTTCTCCAAAATTTTTGTTTGATAGAGTTATTTGATACTTTCCGAAGACTTTTTGTTACTTTCTGAGGACTTGATGTAAGTGTGTCGGCTTGTTTTTGGTTTTACGAAGTTTTTATAAAATACGTCCCAATCCCACTTATATTCCAAATGACGTTTACGTCCGAGTTTGGTTCGCTCTTCCCAGCCGTGTGTTCTATATTTTTTATCTCCATAAAAAATATAATCACCAACTTCAAATAATTGAACCGCATTTACTAGTTGTGTAAGATCATAACGAATATCCACGCGGTACTCATTATTTTTGTCCTCTGGCGCATACGGCAGACCATCTTTCATTCGTACAAACGCGCGGATAATCGGGAGAATATGAGCTCTGGAATTTTTGTAAAACCAAACTGGATTTTTATCACGCCGATATAAAGACCAATCAATAGCATGATAACCCCACCACCAATATTCAACAGGATTATTAATCACTTTCGCCCATTGCGTCAATTCGTGAACAGGTAACTGCTCCGAAGGCTCGCTTCTTGATGGCAACTTACCAACAGGATCAACAAACACACCGCTCACAATTGTACAAAATGAATAATGCGAATCGATCTTGAACACGGCGTATTCGTCGTTCTTGACATCAACATAAAACCGCTTGTAAACACCGCCCCAAAAATCTTTAACTCGTGTATGCTCACCTTTGGGAGCTTGCAAAAACAACGGCTCAACATGTACCGCCTCGTCTTGAAGTTGCTCAAAAAAAGCATTTGATAACTTCAACACTTTTGCCGTCAGGATAAAATCGCGTAATTTATTTTTGCCGTCATGACCATCTTTATTGAAAAAATAAAACGAAACGAGATGCTGCCCCGCAGGCATTTTGCATGTAATATAAATATGCGGTCCGTCAAGTGTAATCGGATAAACTTCTTTATGATCGTCCCAAGAAGATTGTCGGCGTCCGCCTTGATCTGAAAATTGTAAGACACGTTTATCATTTGATTCAAGCCAATGTATCCAATGGCGTAATGAATCTTTTTTCGCCTTAAAATTTCGCCCGATACCGCTGGCAAATTGAACCATGTCCGAATAATAGCCGTCATAACTATTCAAGCCGCCGCCTGCCATTGCGCAAAGCACTGTTGAATAACAACCATAACGATCTATCCAATCACCTTTCGTACGCCAATCATCATTAAGTGCCAATACTTTGGGTGATTTAACATCAAGTACCATTCCTTTCAACTTATAAAACGTAGCCCGCAATTCCTCTTCTGTTGGCGGTTTCATTTTTGACGGCAAGTTTGCAAAATTATTTTGCGCAACAGAAAAAGATTTGTCTTTGTTGAATCTTGTTTTTAGCGGTTTACGATCTATCAACTTGAATGGCTTCGTCGGTTTAATAATTCCGCCGCCATAGAATCCGGTCAAATAATCGCCTTCACCAAGTATCAGAATTTTCGTTACAAAATCATCGGGCAATCCCATTGCTTTAGGGTTACCGAATGCTTGATGGTTGGTTTTACTGTCGGCTATTGTAAAACCATTTTGTCTTGTGCCGATCCAAATTGCGCCTTGTTCGTCTTCGGCAAGACAAGTCAAATAATCTTCAGGCAAGAGTTGATCGATTACTTCTTTTGGTGCTTGTTTAACATCTTTTGGCACGCCGCCGTAGAGTCCTTTGACTTTATCAAAATAATTTTTGCCGCGCCAATATTCGATTGTTTTGAAATCGCTATTTACTTTAGCGAGTCCCGCACTTGTCGCAACCCAGATCGTCTCAACCTCACTATTTTTCGTTACAATAATATCGTTAATCTGATTCGATGGCAAACCAACACCGCGCGGCGTTAGCGGAACAGGACTACAATTATTAGGTCCAAAACGATCCGGCGCAACAATATCTCTTGCGTGTCTGTAACTTCCGTTAGAATTGTCACGACTGAAAATTGCAAGACCATGACATTGAGTTCCGACGATCAAAGTTCCATCAAACTTAAATGCAAGCGTTGACGTTTGGTCTTCGAGCAATCCGTCTTCGCGTGTCAAATGTTCCCATTCATCTGCGTCAATTTTATAGCGAGTAATTCCTGCGGAAGTTGCGATCCAAACATCGCCGTCTTTTGGACAAATTTTAATATCGAAAATTCTTTCGCCGAGTGGACCGTCAACGACATCATAATTTTTCCAATCTTTGCCGTTAAAAACTGAAACGCCGGAGTTCAAATGTCCGCCCCAAAGACGTCCAAGTTTATCGATTGCCAAAGCGTAAGCGTTATTATCACCGAGACCATTTTTTGTGGTGAATTGAGAGATTTTACCATCGACGTTGCAATGAAATATTCCTTCGTCTTCGGTTCCGATCCAAGCACCGCCTTAGCCGTCAGAAATTAGCGCAACAATAAATTTAGCGTTGAGACCGGCGATTCGTTTAATGTGAGGTTCAGGTTTTGGTGGTGCGGGATTATTTTGGGCAATCGCAAGATTGGAAAGAATCGCAATTGCAAAAATAATTAGCGCAACAAAAAAACAATTTTTAGTAAAGTACATCAAAAAACCTCCTATTGTGAGAATGAAACGGCGATTTATATTTTGTCAAAATATTAATCGCCGTATATTGAATACGAACATTTTGAACGCGTACAGAAACGATAGGCGGGAGTTTTATCATATCGCAAAAAGGAGTCAAGGCTTTTACAAAAAAGAAAATTTTTGTAAAAGGTTGTGCCGGTTGCTTGAAATTCGATCAACCGTCGCAATCAGAGGGACACTAGATCGCCTACCTTCATGAACACACATCAACCGAAATTTCAAGTGTAAGAGTATGATGAGTATTTGATTGTGATCATGCGTTCTCAAATTTACACGTATTTTGTCATAATCCAATCAGTGAATCTTGGGAAGAAGCGGTTTAAGTAATATAAAATAACAGCTTGAAAATATGGAATGATTTTGTGTTTTCCGCGTTTCATTGCATTTACAATTCGGCTTGCGACATATTCCGGCGTTACCGCGGTGTGAATCGGCATCGACGGCGCACTGCTCGATTGATACAACACATCAAAAAATTCACTTGAAGTCGTTCCAGGGCAAACCACCAACACATCTATACCATGTTTTTTGAATTCAGCACGCATCGTTTCCGATAATCCATTGACTGCAAATTTCGCTGCACCATAAACACCATAATGTGGAACACCTCGCAAACCAACAATCGAGCTCAAATTCACCACCATCGGGTGAATTTTAAGTTTCTTATTTATATCCAATAATGCCGATTCTTTAAGTAACGGAATTGCCAGTTGCGTCATCTCAAATAACGCAAAAAAATTCACTTCCAAAATCCGCCGCAACGTGTCCCGATTAGTCGCCTCAATCAATGACGTCGCACCAACTCCAGCATTGTTTATCAAAATATCAAGCCCGCCCAACTCCTCACGCGCCACACCAATAATACGCTCCCGAACCACACCCTCCGTAATATCACCAACAACAGGAACAATTTTTCTCATACCATTGGTCAACGAATAATCACTGTACTCGTTTTGAACTTTTGCAATAATCTCATTTAGGCGCTCACCACGCCGCGCCGTTATCAAAACATCCGCGCCCTCCTTCACAAGCTCATACACAACCGCCGCACCAATCCCAGATGATGCACCCGTTACTATTACCTTACTTCCCGCTAATATTCGTTTCATGTTTTTAATAATTGGTTAATTCTTTGTTATACACTTCACACTTTAAAATTCACGCCAACTATATTTCGGCAAACAATAGTATATCTCCGATTAAAATCAGTCAATTGAAATCAACCATAATCAATTGAAGTTGACTTGCCTGCACACATAATCATGCGTTCCTACATAATTATCGTTATAAAAATTCCGCCGAAATATTCCGATTTTGACAAACGATTTCACAACACTCAATCCGGCGTGTCCAAATATGGGTCTTGCCCCATTGAGTGCTGCATTTTTTTTCGTTCTTTTTCATAGTAGAGCATTGTTTTTCTACTACGAAAACTATTTCTTTCAACTTTACGTTGTGCTTTTTGAAACAACTTCAGATATTTTTGTCCGTATTTTTTGTGCGGATTTTTTAAACCGTAGTTTTTATATTTTTTTGCTTTTTTTGGTCCGTATGCTTTTTCAATCAAGTGATCATCTAGTGCCAAATATTGTCTGTAAGTTCCAGTGTCGCCTTGTCTTCCACACCGTCCAATTAACTGTCGATCAATTCTTGCCGATTCGTGCATTTCCGTACAAATTACATGTAAGCCTCCCAAACGTACGATTTTATCAGGTACTTTTATATCCGTTCCGCGTCCCGCCATATTTGTCGAGACAGTAACTTTACCTTCCTCACCTGCCTTCGCCACGATATCCGCCTCTGCCTCAATATGATACGCATTCAAAATCCGATGCTCAATACTCGCCGCTTGCAACTCCCGCGAAAGTATCATCGACTTGTCAATAGTACGCGTACCAATTAACACCGGACGGCCAATTGCGTGAATTTCCATTATCTCTCGCACAATACCTTGCCATTTTGCGGATTCTGTTGCATAAACCCGAGTCGGTAACTTGATACGTTTAGGCGGTCGATTCGTCGGCACCGGAATTACTTTGCAACGATAAATTTTACCAAGCTCATTTTTCGACGCGGAAGCCGTACCCGTCATACCCGCAAGATTATCAAATCGTAAAAAATAATCCTGCACTGTAATTCGCGCAGCTTGACCCGTCGCAATCGTTACCTCTACATTTTCACGCGCTTCAACAGCTTGATGGATACCGTCTCGCCACTTCCGCCCCTCGCCCAAACGCCCCGTAAACTCATCAACTATCACAATCTCACCATCACGTATAACATAATGCTCATCACGACGGTATTCACGTTTCACTTTGATCGCACGTTGAACAAACTCGTAAATATTGAACAAACCGACACTGTCCATTGAATCAGGTTTTTTCAATAATCTCACTTTTGCCCGCCCTTTGGATGTCAGAGTAATCGTCTTTTTTTCATGGTCAAATTTATAATCAACGTCGTCAATAAATTCATCTGCATTTTCCGCACTCCATTTGTAACATTCGACATCACGCTTCTCCTCGTCTGTCGGCATCGCACTAATAACAAGCGGCGTACTCGCCTCGTCAATCAAAATACTGTCAGCTTCGTCAACCAACGCGAAAAACGGCTCGCGTTGAACCGGCTCATCGTTTTTGTTTTGATTTTGGGAATTATCGTTCAGCATTGCACCAAGAAAGTCCCTGTCGCCGTCTTTGATTTTTCGTAACAATAATCTATCACGTAAAAAATCAAACCCGAATTCTTTTGCCGTTCCGTAAGTAATATCACATTGGTATGCTATTCTTCTTTGATCAGGTTGCATTTCCGTTTGAATCGTGCCGACGTTTAGACCAAGAATATTGTAAATTGGTTTCATTAATTCAGCGTCGCGGTTTGCGAGATAATCGTTGACGGTTGCCAGCAATGCTCCTTTTCCGGTGAGAGCGTTTAGATAGAGGGGCAATGTAGCAGTGAGAGTTTTTCCTTCGCCGGTTTGCATCTCGACAATTGAACGTTTGAACATTGCAATTCCGCCGAGAATTTGTACATCGAAGTGCCGCATGTTTATTGTCCGCCGCGCAGCTTCGCGGACAAGCGAATAGGCTTCAGGTAAAACATTCCAAACCGTTTCACCACTGCGAATCCGATAACGTAATGATAAACTCTCTTTGCGAAGTTCATGATCCGACAATTTCATCTGCCGCTTCTCAAGCCGGTTAACACGGTCAAGAACAATTGACCAACGTGCAAGATGACCGGAAACCGTAAACGGAATAAAAGATTTGATAAACCTACTCACACCCAATGGTATCTTATGAGAAGTCATGGAAAAAAATTGTTTCGGTAATCGGAATTTTCGGAATTTTTTGTACACAAACTTTAACGAAATGTTTTTTGAATATATCATGAAATTATACTCCTCACACTTTAAAATTCGGTTTTTATAATAACAAAACGAAGTTTTGCATTTTTTAGTCCCGCGAGGGACGACACTTTTTTTGAACGGGATATAAACATCAACGACACTGCATAAGTATCGTCCTTACGGGACTTTGGTTATTGGACTGTTTGCCGTAGGCTAAAGCCTACGGTTATTAAAGTTTTTTGGTGAATAGTCCCTATCGGGACCGGAATATTGATTGACGCTTCGAAATTATTGACGCACAAAAAAAGCAGATACTGTTATCGAATCTGTTAATTTGATTTTTTGTTACAAAAAATAAAAACGAATTTTAATGTGTAATGAGTATATTATTGTAAAAATACGTGTCAATTTGTAGATATAACTTTGAGCAGTAACAAATTGACGTTGTGTAGGAACGCGGACGGCTTGTCCGCATAAACCGAAACATTAAGTTAGAGCAGTTTACAATTATACTTTTTTGTGTTACCAGATTCTTATAGAGGGTTCTAATTCTGTTTCGGTTTTTTCAAGAATACGGTCTTTTACCAATTGGATTAAGCGTTTTACGTCATCAACTGTACTTCTTTCGGCATTGCTATTATTGTTTGTGTTTTTTTCAATGACGATAAAATTTGAATTGCTTTCGCTTATCATTGCGTTTCCAATTCTCGTTCCTTTGAGATTAACTCGTTCAATCAAATCGCTTGCGGAGGTGCCTGTTTTTGTACTGTTGAACGCCATTATTGCGCGCAACTCCCGACAAGGCTGTTGTGATTTGCGCAAAATCCAAAACTTCTGCATCCGCTTCGATAGTTCCGTTACTTCGCCTAACTCTAATCGAAAAGTTGCCGACAAAATTACGCCGGTATCAAGACTACTTGATCTATACCCAAACGTTATCTCACTCTTTGACAATATAGAAATCGTACCGTCAAAATTCGCAACCCGCACACTCTCTACCCATTGACCAATATTATCATTGCTCGTACCAGCGTTGTCGCAAAGTACACCGCCAATCGTACCCGGTATTCCAATCAAACCTTCTATCCCGCCCAAACCGACCGTAACTGCTTGCGTAATAAGTTGTACCAACTTAATTCCTGCGCCCGCAGTTATAAACGGCTCACACGAATCATCACAATCAATTCCACAAAACGCCGGCTTGTTAAGCGAAAACAACACACCGGAAATTCCGTTGTCCGGCACAAGAATATTCGACCCCGCACCAATCACACGCACCGGTACATTTTTTTTTCGGCAAAATTTCAACAACGCTAACAATTGCGATTCCGATTCCGGCTCGGCAAAATACTCAACCGTACCGCCAACACACAAACGCGTATAATCCGATAAACAAACATTTGATCGAATAAATGAAAATGATCGAAATTCTTCCATCGTTCTGACCTCGTTTAATTGTAATATGTCAGCGGAATTTTTGTAACAATAATTATGAAGACTTCAACTTTCTATATTTCTGCGATATTCCGCGTTAAAATTCCTGTATTAAATTTAATTTAAACGCAGAACACGCAGAATAACAGAAAAAAAGGAATATATCGTGGGCTATTCGCCAACCTCATTTTTATCTAATTTTTTCTGAACGATTCATCTAAAAACTTGACGAATATTCCACTGATATATTTCTAAAAACTTCGACTGAAATCGACCAAAATCGATTTTAGTCGAATTCGGTCGATCAAAACACGAGTTTTTAGAAGTTCCCTTACGTTTAATTGTAACTTATTTCCAAAATCGTAAATTCCAAAACACGATTCGGAACCTGAACAGTTACAACATCACCTTTCTTTTTGCCTAGAAAACCTTGTGCCAACGGACTTGTAACGAGGATTTTACCTTCGTCATAGTCTTCTTCGCCGGCACCGACAAGCGTGTATGTTTCTGCTTTTTTTGTGCCGGTTTTTATTACCTTCACGGTTGCGCCGAAGCGTACTTCATCTTGGGGCAATGTTGATGTGTCGATAATTGTTGCGCGACCGAGTTTACTTTTCAACTCGTTTATTTTAGCACACAAAAGCCCTTGACTTTCACGCGCACCGTGATATTCCGCGTTCTCCTTCAAATCGCCTTCCGCACGTGCATTGGCTAAACGCTCAAGAATCACGGGCATCTCCTCCGTCTCAAGACGCTCCACCTCCGCCTTAATTTTGTTATACCCTTCGCGGGTCATAGGAATAGTGTCCATTCGAAACCTCCAATACGGCAAATGCCGATAATTGCAAAAAAAATTGATCTTTATCAAAAATGCCAAAATCTGTAATATTCGCCAACGTGAAAAAATATCATTTCGTGTCCGCGAATGTTGATAAATAATTTTTCGTAATAAGTCGCGGATAAAATGAATTATGGGAACTTCTAAAAACTCGACAAAATTATTTTAATTGATCGAGTTAAGTCGAGTTAAGCCAATGAATAGGTTTTGAGAAGTTGCCTTATTGAATATTACTTATTTATCAATTTGTTATTAAACTGTTTGTACTTGAATTTTGGGTTAGTGCTGCTTTCTTATTTATTGGAAAGCGGGTTTTTTCAGTGTGTTGTTATTACGTTGCTGAAATTCATAGTACGATGTGTATGATAAATTGTCAAAAATTAATCCAAAATAAATTAACATGTCAATAACCGAACTTGACCATGAACTTTTGATTCGATGTTTGGATGAGCAACCGCGAGCGTGGGAAGATTTCGTTGATAGATTCCTTGGGTTGGTGTTACATATTGTCGATTACACTGCAACCAACCGTGACGTTCGAATCAGTATTGAAGACCGCAACACGTTATGCGAAAGCGTATTCGCGGCTCTTGGACACGATAATTACCGGCTGCTGCGAAACTTCAGTGAACGAAGCAGTCTCACAACTTATCTTTCCGTTGTCGCAAGACGAATCGTAATCCGTACCCTGATGAATCAGACTTATCAGGAATGATAAAAAGACAAACAAAAGATTTACCCCAATCCAAAACAACACATTCAACACAAAAAACTCAAACAATCCGCTGGACAAAAAATCGAAAAATTGTATTCGCCTAAAGTAAATTATTTGTTAGTGAATTTTTTCGGTGATTTTTTTGGCGAATAGATTGTGAATTGATATTGTGTTTGTTGGTGTCGTCTAAAAATTATTTTTTAATCCGGCTCGTGGCGATGTTTCAATCTGATGTTATGTTGAGTGATTTGGGCGAAGTATGCTTTTGATTTTTCGCCGCAAGTTGGTGATTTTACTGATTGATAATTTTGAGAGACGAGAATATGTTTTTTAGGAGTTGTTTTGTTGTCTTTGGTTGTTATGGATTGTCGTCTGATTTATAGTTGATATTATTTTTTGAACCAACTTAATTTACCCAGTGCATTCTTTACGACGTTTACAACTTCGGCGAATGCTTTTTGATCGTTTACTGCCATTTCTGCCAATGTTTTTCTATCTAATGTAATATTTGCTGCTTTTAGCCCGCAGATGAATTCGCTGTATCGCAATCCGAGGTTACGAGTTGCGGCGTTAATGCGTGTGATCCATAATGAGCGGAAGTCGCGTTTTTTGACGCGACGGTCTCTGGTTGCGTAGCAATTTGCACGAACTATTGTCTCTTTGACGGACCGCAACAATTTACCTCTACCGCCACGAAAACCTTTTGCTCTTTTGAATAATCGCTTTTTTGACTGCCGCCGTGCGGCTCCGCGAGTTGTTCGCATTGTTAAATATCTCCTCTATACAAATATAAATCGCACTTCAAAAATTGCCGATACCGAATCGTGCAAACCAAAGTACGAGGCTAAAAAATACTTAAATCGTCCGCAAATTCAATGCGGTTTATGTCAAGTTAAATTCTAAATGTGTTACACATAAAATTTGTGCGATGTGCGAGCTATACAACAAAATGCCTGCTTTCCGATGGGCAAGCAGGCGGCTCTAACCGAAAATTAACGTGTGAACAGTTTAAATTTTGTTACTGATAAACGGTGTTGTGATTTATTCTCCTGGTGCGAGGGACAACACGATTTTCGACGTTTCTGTTTTACTTGCAACAGTTGTACCGCGAAGATGGCGGCGTTGTTTTTTGGTCAACCTGAAAGCGAGATGGCTGGTTCCGCTGTGTCGGTGTTTGACTTTACCGTTTGCGGTCAATTTGAATCGTTTCTTGATTCCTTTGTGAGTTTTTTGTTTAGGCATTGTCAAGTCTCACTGATTAATTTTTTTTCGTAAATGTTTACCGAAATTTAAAGTACGGACAGGTTAAAATTCTTTTATGTTTATATGATTCGCGTGCAAGTTGTGGCGTCTCAAGTATGCGGCAAAACCATTTCAATTTCATGTAATTCAATTGTATGTAGTTTAATTGTATGTCTTTTTTCTACGCCGATAAATCCCTTTGCAATCAAACACTATATACAATCAAATATGCAATCCGACACAAAAAGAGGGGGGTAATTGTACACAAGAAACCAAAAACCAAAAGGGGGGAGAGCTACAATTGTAAAAATTCTGCGAATCATTATTGGGAACTTCTAAAAACTTATTTCTTCACCAACTAAAATCGATTTTAGTCGATTTCGGTCGATCAAAAAATGAGTTTTTAGAAGTTGCCTATTGACATTTTATCTATTCAATTTCCCTAAAAATCGTAATATATACTCCTCGTACTTGAAATTCCGGTTTTATTTTTCGTTACATTTGCCAGATTCGTTGGATTTTACATAGAGACACAACGCATTGTATCTCTACAAAAACCGAATTTTAAAGTATGAGGATCGTAGGCGTCTCGATCTCATTTTTTATTGATCTTTGGGGCGTCGTCCCATTTTTGGGGGAAATCGATGTCAACATTGGAAATCACTTTACCTGTTTCGTCCCATTCAATTTGTCTGCCAAAAAGACGATTTCTAATTATTGTACGATAAATCTTGGGAAAGCCTGTAGGATGAAAATGTATCACAACGCCATCACCATCTATACTATATCGTACCTTCAAAGGATCAGAGAGTGTACG
>JAIRLW010000092.1 GCA_031259095.1 Planctomycetaceae bacterium
AACAACTTCTCCATTGTTAATTGTCGATAATGCTTTCCACGAATTCAGGTCAATTGAATCGCTCACCTTATGAACACTTCCGTCAACCAGAAGAACATTGACTCCTCCCTGATGATAACTTCGTGCTGCCAAAAAACCACAGTTCATCGTGTACCATGCTGACGGTATTTTTGAATTGGGAGGCAAAAATGCACCATAAGCGGTATATTGCAAACGTCCGATCATCCATGTTGAACATCGATCTGCAAACCAATTCGTTTTGGTTGATAATATTGTCTCTAATTCTTCCGGTGTAGTTGCCGTAAACTGATCAATACCACCCGATATCATCAATGTACGATATTGTCCTGAGCTGATCGCGTCTGCGTATGACAAACCCGTAACATCTGCCAACAGTATACTCGTACTGCTGCCCGGACCGACAATACATTCAGACATCGCCATCGTGTTACTCGTTCCATCGGTAATTGAGTTAAAATTGTAAATATTCGATTGAGCAACGGTAGTTCCTCCCATTCCGGTCCCGCCCGCCGTCCAAAAATGAAAAAGCCCGCCTGTTACAAGCGTACTCATCACAACGCCCGCACCTGGATCGTTTATTTGAGCCCCCACAGTGTAAGTAGGTCCGGTACAAACTACATAACTATTAGGAGCCACTTGAGTCGCAGTTCCAAGAGCTTTGCAGTAAATCAATTTTGGTGTTGAATCACTGGGGCAAAGAGAAAATGGGAGTTGTGTTTGAACCGCGGGTCGCTGAGCAGCATTGTTCGTTGGCAAACTATAGTCAATCAAATTATGTAACGCAGTTTGTTCAACGTAAGGAAGCAACAACGCCTGAATTGAAAAACTATTTGTTGCAGCAGAACCTAAATTGGGGAAACGTTCATGTGTGTCATGGTAATTATGCAGTGATAATCCCCATTGTTTGAGGTTGTTCGTGCAACTCATTCGCCTTGCGGCTTCACGCGCCGCTTGAACGGCTGGCAACAGAATAGCGATTAACATCCCGATAATCGCAATCACCACTAGAAGTTCTACACGAGTAAAACCTATTCGGTTTCTACCTAGCCCCCCCCCCCCTACCTATTTTAACATTCTTTTTTTCGGCAGTAAGCTCCATGACGGAAAAAAGTGTTCCAACGAAACGAGAGAGCAAAACATCCCAAATTCCAAACAAACTCTGAATAAACATGTTTTTATTCCTTTCATGTTTTTTCCCATCTTAAAGGGAATTGTTAAAAACACCCAACTTTTGATGTGAATACATCGCGGGGCAAGCCCCGCCGCTAACTTGGATATCGTGAATTAAAAATCCCGTTGCTCCATCGGGAACCAATTTTGCCAACGGACAAACCAACATACCATTTGGTTTTAGTTTCCAATGACAAACTTAAAGTTTAACAATTTGAACACATCTCAGAATTTCGTCAAGCGGGGGGGCGATTTATCCCCTATCCCTTTTGAAAATCGTTTTGTTAGGAAAAAAATAAGATTGAAAATAAGGTTTGCGAAAACTGTTAAAAGACGTTTGGGAAAATTCCAGATATATTACGCAATATCTATTTTTTAAAGTGGCTGCGGTATAGTGGAGAGTTGATAGCGGAAAGTGGAGAGTGTCGCAGACAGATTTTTAGCGGCGCGATGATTGTAATCCATTTACAACACTGTATTTATGCTAAAATAGAAATTTTCTGAGATTATTTTCAGAATTTTTTTTTGGGAATCACTGGTAGGTCAACAAAAGTAGGCAACGTTGCGTCTGAAACATCGCCTACCTCTGGACATAAATCAATTATTCCCCCAAAAGGTGAAACAATCAGGAAAGAAAGATTATCTCTCTCATTTGTCCTTCAATTTTAGGAACATAATGGGACAATAGCGACTAATGGGACAGATAATCTTTAAGAGTTTTTAGGCAAAAGATATTTTTAGAGGTTCCCAAAATTAAAAATATTTCAATTTTGTTCCTCAATCGGTTTTGGTTCTTCTTTTTTCGGTTCCTCAACCGGTTTTGGTTCTTCCTTCTTTGGTTCTTCAACCGGTTTTGGTTCTTCCTTTTGCGGTTCTTCAACCGGTTTTGGTTCTTCCGACGTTTTTTCGTCCAAACCCGGAATCTTAATCAAACCATCCGTTCCCGGAAGATTCGGCAATTTTGTATCTGTTACGTCATGTTTATGTTCATGATTGCCATCATGTTCGTGATGTTCTTCATGTTCGTGATGTTCTTCGTGTTCGTCTTTTTTATTGTTGGCTTCTTCTTTTTTCTTTTCACGAAACACATTTGTTTGTGTTAAATGGATTTTTTTGTACACATCTTCCGAAATAACATAATACCAATCGGCAAAACGATCGGTGAGTTTTTCGGCACGTTTTTTTCCGTCTTCAATCGCTTTATCATACCGTTCTTGTTCACGTTGATTCGATTTTTCGATTTGTTCTTTTTCTTTGTTGGCGGTTTCGGCTTGATTCGCTTCCAACCCATCGGGAATTTCCGGTACAGGTTTAATATCCGGTTCAGGAATTATTGAATCGTCAAATTCTGCCGTCACAAAAAGATAACGATTCGCTCCCATTGTTGGAATTTTTCCCGAAGTTTCCGATTGATTGCCGGTTTCGGTTGGTATTTCCGATTCGGTTCCTGTCAGATCGCCAAACCGAAGATTGTATCGAATACCATCCTTCATCCGAATCTGAATATCACCTTCATTAGAAAGAAGTTGCGTTCGTTCACCGGTTCCGCGTCTAATATCCGGCAATTTAACAAGACAAAATCCAGACTTTTTAAGTGATGGATCGGGAGTTCCGGTTTGTTCGGAAAACGGTTTGCCTTCACGCAACGCCGCCGCCAATACAGACGGTTTTTTCGTAACTCCGACAATTTTCAGATCATTCAGCGCCGAAACCATTCCGTCCAATATTTCCGTGTTCAACTCCTCATTCGGATTCATTTTCCGTTCGTAATATTCATACTGTTGACCGCGAAATCCCATCCATTTCTTCAAATTCCATTTTTCAGGACCGGAAGCGGAACCATCGTAACCGAATGTTATATCGCCGATGAATGTCGGAATAATAACTTCGCGGGCTCCGAGTTGCGTCATTTCCAGTTCGATTTTGTATGAATATTCATCAACAAAAATTTCTTTCACATCGAATGAACTGATGTCGAGCAGATTTTTTTCAATCCATTGATCGAAACTTGTTGCAAAGCGGCTTGGATCGATTTCAACAACATAGACCGGAACCTGACCGGCGACACGGACATAACGTAATTTCGCCGATTCGCCGGGATCATCGGGATTTTTCTTTTCCTTTGTGTCGGCTTCTTTACCGACAATCAAATCGACAAATTTTTCGTCACCGGCACTGCCCAACGTAACCTTAATACCAATTCCTTCACCAAGTGACGCATTTTCCGAAGTTGGGTCGATAACACCATACATAGTGTGTAGTGAGGTAACATCGTTTCCTTCGGCTTGCGAAGCGGCAACTTCCAGCACTTTCAAATCAACGAGTGCTTCGGCAACTTTGCCCATTTGATCTTTAGCATCGGCGGGATAATTGTCGTGGGAAGGGATTGACCAGATGCCGTCGATCTCTGTAATACGAAAGTTATCCGGATCACCGTTGGCGTTTTGCCTGACGATTTCAAGTTTTTTAACAGCAAGCGGGTCGGTGAATTTTGGAAAGAGCGGTTTACCGACCATCTCTTCCATTTTAATTTCACGCACTACCGGACGGGTTAACACCGCAATTCCCAAAAAAATTACGGCAAAAAACAAAAAGATTGAAGTTTTAGTTGTTTCAGTCATGGTTATGCAATGATGGTCATAACAGTTAAGGGTTACGGCAAGGCTTAAACTTTGAAACCGATTCAAAATTTTTCATAATTTACATCAAATCCCTTTTTCTTTCAAGCCGGTAAACCACAAAATTTTTCTACCGTTTACAGACTGGTTGTTAACTTAGGCAACTTCTAAAAACAAATTTTGTAATATATCAGTGGAATCTTTGTAACTGCCTCAACTTTCCCCATTTTCTGCGTAATTTTGTATATTCTGTGTTAAATGTTAAATTTAAACGCAAAATACGCTGAATATCGCAAAACACACAGAATATAGGAAAAATAACGGAATTGTTAAAAAATAAAATAGTCCAGATATATTACCAAATTTTTAGAGATTCTCAAGGACAGTTTTTAATCGTGAAAAGTATAATCATCGTTTTCCCAATCGGTGTTTTCAATTTTTGTTTCTATGGGAAACAATTCTTTGTCCGGCAAATCGTTTAGACTGCCGAGTCCGAAAACTTGGAGAAAATTTTTGGTGGTGCCGTAAAAAAAAGGACGTCCAAGTTCTTCTGACCGACCAACAATTTTAACTAAATCCCGATCAAGTAATTGACGAATCAGTTCACCACATTGAACGCCGCGTAATTTTTCGATTTCGGCACGATGAATCGGTTGACGATAAGCGATAATTGCCAGTGTTTCCATTACCGGATTGCTCAGCCTGACCGTCACCGGAACTTCTTGAATACGGACAAGCCATGACGCAAATTCCGGTCGCGTACGGAGTTGAAAACCGCCGGCAACTTCAATGACACGAAACGCCGATTGACGTTGATCATACTGATCATTCAATTCACGAATGAGTGCCCGAACTCGCGTACCTTCGGGCAATTCCGCCAGTTGAACGAGTCGCCTACCAGAAAGCGGTTCACGGGACAAAAAAAGAACCGCTTCCATATTCGCCATCTCCTCATTCGGAAAACCGCCGGAAAATGGAATCGTTGCCAAGTCGGAATCGTTCGAACTTTTTTTTTCAAACGAAGTTCCCGACAAACCGTTCAATTTCAGATTTGCCCGCCAAACCCGTTTCACCACAAAAAAATCCGCCGGATACTTTGTATTAAATGGATGTTTATTCATTGCGTTTGAATTTTGAATAATATACATGGAACCTAATTATCTGTCCAGAGCAATTGATCAAAACAAAAAACGTAAAACGTAACAGTCTATTTTATTTTTTCGTTTTCACATCAAAGAATCGGCTAAGAGAACATCAAAGATACTTTACACGATAAAAAATTTCCTGATTATTGCAGAACTTTGTGGGATAGTGGAATCATTGTTTATGCCAAACAATATGAAACAATCAGGAGAAATTGAACAATTCACCATTCAACGCCTTGACAGTTTTTCATAAATCAATAATAATTAACAGATAATGATTTATTGATATTCCGTTGAATTTTTATCGATTATTTCTGAAGCCTAAAATTTTGGAGTTTAAAATGAGTATTGTCGCCCCTAACCCTGCCGGCACGGTTCGGAAATTTGACCGTGTTGTTGAAATTCTGGATGAAAATCATCACGACCCAGCCCGTCTCATACCGGTTTTGCAACAAGTTCAGGAATTTTACCGTTATTTGCCGGAAGAAGTTTTAACGTTTATCGCTACCTCTTTGGCGTTACCGCCTTCGCATGTTTTCGGTGTTGCCACGTTTTATGCCCACTTCACGCTGGTGCCAAAAGGGAAACATTCCTGTCGGCTTTGCGACGGAACCGCGTGTCATGTTCGCGGCTCGGAACATATTCTCAGTGCGTTACGTAAAGAACTGAAACTTTCCGAAACAAAACAGACTACCGATGATATGTTGTTTACTGTTGAAACAGTTTCCTGTCTTGGAGCGTGCGGTCTTGCTCCGGTTCTCGTGGTGGACGAAAAAGTTCACAGTAGCGTAACGCCCGAACAAGCGGTCAATCTTATTCGGGAAATTCAAGCAAACGAAGGCAGTTAATCGTTGAGAGGAATCCCATTCCGTGTCGGTGTGAGATTCTTCCCTTTGCCTGCGATGATTCCCTAAATGCCAAAACAATCCGTAAACCTCCGACACTTTGGTTGACAATTTTCAGGGAACATTTTATACTTTTTGAAATTCATCAATGGTTGAATGAATTTTTACGTTCCTTGCTGTATCGAAAATGGTTTCAGTTTCCAACGGACAATTACGTAAGAAGCGTGTATTGGTTGTTTTACTGAAACCAATGGTTATCCAATGAATGACGAACTTTCGCATCGGACGGTATCCCAATTCAATAATTTTTTAATGGAGAATTCACTATGAAACGTTTTGTGATTTTGTTGACAACCGTAATCGTTTTACTGTTTGTTTCATCGGTAATTGCGAAGGAACCGACCTTCAAAAAAATCGTTTTGGAAGATAAATTTTATGCGGAAGGTTCGCATTACGGCGATTTCAACAAGGACGGTAAACTCGATATTGTTGCCGGTCCTTATTGGTATGCCGGACCGGATTTTACCAAAAAGTATGAGATTTATCCGGTCAAAGCCTTCAATCCGGAAGGTTATTCCGATAACTTTACGGTGTTCGGTGTTGACTTGAACGGTGACGGTTGGGACGATGTGTTTGTTTGCCCGCATCCCGGTACACAAGGTTATTGGTTCGAAAATCCGCAGGGAAAGGAAGGACATTGGACAAAACATCTCGGTCCGGCAGAAGTCGGAAATGAATCACAATCATGGACGGAAATTATTAAAGGAGCAGGAAAAGGTCCTATCTATAATATGAACGGTTATCTTGGATTTGCAACGTTTGAAATCAAAAATGCTCAACCGGAATGGACTTTTCATATTGTTTCACCGGAAGATAAACGGTTTCAACGTTACACTCATGGTATCGGTTACGGCGACGTCAATGGCGATGGGCGAACCGATTTAATCGAAAAAGAAGGTTGGTGGGAACAACCGGAAGACGCCAACAAAACACCATGGGCATTTCATCCGTTCAAATTCGCCGATGCCGGTGCGCATATTCTTGTTTATGATGTGAACGGTGACGGTTTGAATGATGTTGTAACGGCGTGGCATTGTCATCTTTACGGGTTGGTCTGGTACAAACAAATTAAAGACGCTGATGGTAAAATCACGTGGGAACGGTTTGAAATTATTCCCATCGCACCGGATTTGAACTCTGATGCGTTACGGATTACACAGATGCACGCTTTGGATACTGCCGATTTTAACGGCGACGGACTGTTGGATTTTGTTACTGGAAAACGGTTTTGGGCGCACGGTTCCAAAGGCGATAAAGAAGCCGACGCGCCAGCGGTGTTGTATTGGTTTGAGTTGAAACGCGACGGCAACGGCGGCGCAACTACTTTTATTCCGCACAAAATCGACGACGACAGCGGCGTCGGCACTCAAGTTACCGCCGTCGATTTAAACAACGATAAAACGCCAGATATTATTGTTTCAAATAAAAAAGGAACTTTTGTCTTCCTCAGTAAATAATAGTGAATAATGATGACTGAAAAATCCTATCGTGGATGAACGAAGGTAGGCGACCTGTTGCCAAAAGGTATTTTTTTTGATTACGCGGAAATTAACGGAATGTTAAAATAAAAAGGAATTACGAACTGGGACTGTTTATCATGGTTGGTCGGATACTTCTCAACATCGTTTCTGAATTCGCCGAAACAAAGAGTTGACCGGACTGTTTGCACCCCTGTTGAGAACAGCATGAACTTTTCTTTCTGTTGTTGGAAGAGGATGGGTGAAAACAGTTATTATTCTTTGTAGAAAATAACGGTTCTTTTCTTGTGTAAGGTCTTTTCAAGTATTATATTAGAGAAATTCAGGAACAGGTCAATAAATGATTACTTTACGAACCAGTCCGAAGGAAAACAGAGTTAATCGATCTCTTAGTCAATTTAACCGATCCTTCTTTTTTTCCAGAACGCCTTTTAAATTATCCAAAATGATTGATCCACCTCCAGTAATGCGGTTTACGCATCCGCTTCCGTGCGGCGCGATTTTGCATGATAACGGCGTTCAGTTTGTTGTGGTCAGCCGATTGGCTAAGGCAATGAAACTCCTTTTATATGAAAAAGTTACGGACTTAGAACCGTCGGATATTATTCAGTTTAACCGTGAAGAAAACCGTTGGGGACATGTTTGGTCGTTGTTTGTCAAAGGACTCCAAGCCAAACAGTTATATCATTTTCAGGCGGAAGGACCGTTTGAACCGGAAAAAGGTCTCCGGTTTGACGGTCGGGCAAGATTGATCGATCCTTACGCTAAAGCGTTAGCCGGAACGTTTTTACCTTGTTCCGATCATATTATCCGTCCGCCGAAATGCGTGGTGATTGACGACGATGACTTCGATTGGCGAGGTGATCGGCATATTCGGCATGATCTTTCCAAGTCGATTATTTATGAACTCCATGTTCGCGGTTTTACGCAATCGCCGTCAAGTGAAGCAATTCATTCGGGAACGTATCTTGGTCTGATTGAAAAAATTCCGTATTTACAAGATTTGGGAATTACGGCAGTCGAATTGATGCCGATTCACGAATTTCCGATTCTGGGAAGCGACGGCAAAGAACCCCAAATTAAAAACTATTGGGGTTACGACACCATGGCGTTTTTCGCGCCGCACCGCGGTTATGCTTACGGCAAGGAACCCGGTGCACAAGTTCGTGAATTTAAGGAAATGGTGCGCGCTTTTCACCAAGCGGGAATCGAAGTTATTCTCGATGTGGTGTTCAATCACACCTGCGAAGGAAACGAATTTGGTCCCACGCTCAGTTTCAAAGGACTCGATAACCAAATTTATTACATGCTGGATCGCGGTCAATATTATAAAAATTACAGCGGTTGCGGGAATACGGTGAACGGGAATCATCCGATTGTTCGTGAAATGATTTTCAATTGTCTCCGGCATTGGGTTCACAATTATCACATCGATGGATTCCGATTCGATTTAGCGTCCATTTTAAGCCGCGACCAATCCGGTAATCTTCAGGCGAATCCGCCGTTAATTGAACAAATTTCGGAAGACCCGCTCCTCGCCGACACAAAAATTATTGCGGAAGCGTGGGACGCCGCCGGAGCCTATCAAGTTGGCTCGTTTGGCGCGTACGGTTTCGGTTCGCAACGTTGGGCGGAATGGAACGGAAAATATCGTGATGACATCCGGCGTTTTTGGCGCGGCGATCAAAATATGACGGGAGCGTTGGCAACTCGTCTTTCCGGTTCAAGCGATTTGTATTCCCACAGCGGACGACATCCGCAAAATAGTATCAACTTCGTAACCGCCCACGACGGTTTTACGATGAATGATCTAGTCTCTTACAATCACAAGCATAACGAGGAAAACGGCGAACAGAATAGGGACGGCGAAAACAACAATTGCAGTTGTAATTACGGAGTAGAGGGACCGACCACCAATCGGGAAATTGAATCGGTACGCAATCGTCTGATTAAAAATATGATGGCGACTCTTCTGTTAAGTCAGGGCATTCCGATGCTTTCCGCCGGCGACGAAGTCCGAAGAACGCAACGAGGAAACAATAACGCTTATTGTCAAGACAACGCGATTTCATGGTTTGACTGGCGATTGCTCAAACGACATCGTGATCTTTTGCGTTTTGTCAAGGAATTGATTCGGTTTCGTAAAAAAGAGGTGACGGTACGGCAGCCCCATTTTATGACGGGTCAACCGCGTCTTCCGGGCGGATTACCGGATATTAGTTGGTATGGTGCGCTTGGCGGTGCGGTTCCTTGGAATAACAGTCTTGACCGAAGTTTAACCTGTCTGATTTCCGCTGTGCCGCCGACAGTGGACTATGAAGGTTCGTTGTATCATCTGTTAATGATGTTTCATGGCGGTTGGGAACCGCGAGAGTTTTATTTTCCGGCGGTGTGTCAAAATTTTTCATGGCGGCTTTTTCTGGACACGTCGTCCGCCGCGCCCAATGATATTTTTCCCGAAGGAACAGGACCAAAACCCAATCTTAATTCCGCACTGAAATTCATCCCTCATTCCATGCGTGTTTTTCTCGCGGAAACACCATAAAGAACCATTTTAATTCAAACCATTCCATTAGTCTCAATTTGTCCCTAATGTCTCGCTTTTTTAGGAACAATTGGGACATTAGGGACAAATGGGACACATCGTTCTGTGATTCAAAAAGAATTTTTAGAAGTTCCCAATTAGGTATTAGGTAATAAAATCGGCTGGTAATTGTATCAGCGTTCCGCCCCAAGAAAGACCAACGCCAAAACCGATAAGCATTGTTTTTTGTTTTGGTTTCAACATTCCGGCATGCCATGCGTCAACAATAGCAATCGGAATACTACTGGAAACGGTATTGCCGCGTTGCATCATATTGTTGAAGTAATTCAAACCGTCGAGCCGACAAAGTTCCTGAAGTCGGTCAAGCATATATTTGTTTGCCTGATGGAAAATGTAACATCCGATATCTTCGCGTTTTGTTCCGCTTTTACCGAGTAGTTCTTCGACTAACGGCGGAACGCGGTCAATGGCGAAAGAAAAAATTCCGGGTCCATGCATTTTGAGTTGTTCTTTGGAGCGGACATTTCCTTTTCCGTCTGGAAGTTCTAATGCGGTTTCGGGCGTTTTTGGTATTCGGTGACCTCCGGCGGGAACAATCAGCAGATCGGCGCCGCTGCCGTCTGTACCGAAGACAAAAGGTCCGATCAGCGTTTCGGTAACATCGTGATTGTTGGCGATTAACGTTGCGGACGCTCCGTCGCCGAAAAGTGGACGGCTTGCGCGGTCTTCGCGGTTGATGTATTTCGAATAAGTTTCCGACGTAAGAAATAAAACTTTTTGCGCGGAACCGGTTTCGATAATTCCTTTTGCCAGCGACAGCCCATAAATGTAACCGCTGCAACCGAGATTAAAATCTAAGGCGCCGCAGGATTTGGGCAATCCGAGCCGTTCATGAATCAGGCAGGCGGAGGTGGGCAAAAAATAATCGGGAGATTGAGTACAAAAGAGGAGAAAATCAATTTCCTCTGGTTCACAGCAACCGTTTTCAAACAGATTTTCCGCAGCATTCACTGCCATATCGGTTGCGGTTTCTTCCGGCGCAGCAATGGGACGGCGTTCAATACCGAGTTTATGAACAATTTTTTCTTCCGTCCAGTTAGAAAAACTCCGGGCAAGTTCGGCATTGCCCAGATAATTTTCCGGAAGATAATAAGCAATACTTTGAATTTCCGCCTGCACGGTCATAAAGATTATTTTATTCGATTTTAGAAGTTCCCCGTATTTTTTTATAACATGTTTAGTATAATGATTTTCAATGGAGTGTAAAGATGGACGATGACTTCTGAAACCTTGTGTATTTTGTGATTTTTTGGGTTCCGATTTTTTTTCATTAAGCGATGTCGATATTTTTAGATAGTCTTTGGATTTGGGTTGGGTTGAGTGTTTTGGTTATGGTGATTGGATACTTTGTTTATCAAAACGATCCGCGCGGTCGCACCTTAGGGATTGTTGTCGGCGTAACGATTTTGGTATTTGGAATTGGGTTGGTTCTTTATTACGGGATTGATACTGACCGAAAATCAATTTCCCGAATGTTGACCGGTTTGGCGACGGCGCTGGAACAGGACAATCTGGACAGCGTGTTGAATAATTACATTTCACCCAAAGCAACAGGAACACGCGGAATGGCACGGCTTTATATGAAGCAATTTCATCTGACCAAAGCCAATTTTCGCAACTTAAAACTTGAGGTTAACCAATTCGTTTCGCCGCCGTTGGCGAAAGTTTCATTTCTGGCGGTGGTGTATTGGAAGACCAAATACCCGCAGGATGGATTTTTTATTGATACTCCGCAATTTCAAACAATTCGGTTTGATATTGAACTTGAAAAAACCAAAGATCATTCATGGGTTGTTACCGATAAATGCGATTTCGATTACCGACTCCAACCATAATATACGGTGAACGATAACAAATGGGAACCTCTAAAAATTCATTTTTTAACCGCAATGTTATATGAAAAATGATTTGTCCCATTAGTCCCCATTGTCCCTAATGTCCCTTTTCATAAGGACAATAGGGACTAATGACTAATGGAACAAAATAACCCCCAAAGCCTTTCGCCAAAAGATTGAACATTTTCCCAATGACGCATAAGCGATACGATATTCTTGTTATTGGAGCGGGTCATGCCGGAGTTGAGGCGTCTTTAGCGGCGGCACGGTTGGGAATGCGGACGGCGTTGTTGACGAGTAATCTGGATACGGTCGCCCAAATGAGTTGTAATCCCGCGATTGGCGGAATCGGCAAAGGACATTTTGTACGAGAAATCGATGCGTTGGGCGGTGCGATGGCGTTGGCAATTGATGCAACAGGTATTCAGTTCCGTATGTTGAACCGGCGCAAAGGTCCCGCCATGCAAGGGCCACGCGCTCAAGCGGACAAAAAAGCTTACCAAACGGAAATCAAACAAATTCTCGAAAATCAACCCAATCTTGAATTGAGACAAGAAAATGTGGTTGGTCTTACGGTCATTCCTTTTAAGCCGGAAAATTCTGTTTCGTCCAATGCGACACAAAAACGTTATAAAATTTCCGGTGTTCTTCTTGATGACAACAGCAATATTGATGCAGATGCGGTGGTGTTATGTTGCGGGACATTTTTGAACGGTTTAATTCATTTTGGCGAACGGCGGCAATCCGGCGGACGTGCTGCGGAACCGGCGGCAACAGGAATTAGCGATTCATTACGAAATTTTGGTTTTCGCGTTTGTCGTTTCAAAACCGGTACACCGCCGCGAATCAATGCCCGAAGTATTGATTTTTCGAAACTGCCGGTTCATTCCGGCGATGATGAACCGATTCCGTTTTCGTTCTTGAATGATTTTGTTTCAAAGGAACAAGTTCCGTGTTGGCTGGTTTACACCAATCCGACGCTTCATCAATTTATTCGTGAACATCTCAAACAGGCGCCGACATACAGCGGACAAATTCAATCAACCGGTCCGCGTTATTGTCCATCTATTGAAACGAAAATTGACCGGTTTGAGGAGAAGGAACGTCATCAATTATTTTTGGAACCGGAAGGCAGAAAAACGAACGAAATTTATCTCAATGGTTTTTCGACGAGTTTTGGCCGTGAGATTCAGGATCAGATGTTGCGAATGATTGACGGTTTGGAACGCGCGGAGATTATGCGTTACGCTTATGCGATTGAGTACGATTATGTGCCGCCGGATCAACTTTATAAAACGCTGGAAACCAAGACGGTTGACGGTCTTTATCTTGCCGGACAACTGAATGGTACGACTGGTTACGAAGAAGCGGCGGCGCTTGGTTTGATGGCGGGAACCAATGCCGCGTTGAAAATACTGGGTTGTCAACCGTTTATTTTACAACGAGACGAGGCTTATATCGGCGTGATGATTGACGATTTAGTAACACGCAGCGTTGACGAACCATACCGCATGTTCACGAGCCGCGCCGAATACCGGCTTCTTTTACGTCACGATAACGCAGACCGGCGGTTGACGCCGATTGGTGAAAAGATCGGACTTGTTGATAAAAAACGGATAAAACGGTTACATCAGAAAATGGAGGAGATTTCGGCAGTTCGGCAGATTCTTTCTGTAACGCACAATGCTCATGGTTCCTTGTTGAAATTTTTAGCGCGTCCTGAAACAACATGGGAGGAAATGGTTGAACGGATTCCTCCACTTGCTTCTGTTTCAAAACAAACGGCGGAACAAGTTTGTATTGATACGAAATATGAAGGTTACATTAAGCGGCAGGAAGTTGATATTGAGCGAAGTCGAAAACTTGCGGAACAACGTATTCCCGACAACACCGATTATTCGCGGATGAAACAATTACGGAGTGAAGCGCGTGAAAAACTCGAAAAGATCCGTCCGCTTGATCTTGCCCAAGCCAACCGGATTAGTGGTATCACTCCGGCGGATATTGTTGTTCTAACAGCTTACTTAAAGATAACTTCTAAAAACTTCTAAAAACTCAATTTTTTTTTTTTCACAAAGCCGCCAAGAACACCAAAATTCGGTTACACCCCATCGCACACATTCCGTTTACAGCGTCACGACGCCGACGCCGACAACTTGCGTATCATGTGTAATTTCTGTGTAACTCAACACGATCAGACCTGGAATTGTTGCGCTGGTCATTTGTTTTAGCGCGGTTCGGATTTGCGGATTGACCAGAACAACCGGCGGTAAATTCATTTGCGTTAGTTTATCCAGTTCCGGTAAAATCTTTTTGCAAAGATGTTCAATCGCATTCGGTGAAAGCCGGATGTATAAGCCTTGTTCACCGTGTTCAAAACCGGCACGAATCTGATCCTCCAACGCCGGATCAAGCAGCACAACATTGAGAACATTATTTTCATCACGATAACGTGTACTGATTGTTCGGGCTAATTTGGTTCGGACATAAGTTGTTAACAAAATAGGGTCTTTTGTTTTTGTTCCGTAATCGCCCAGCACTTCCAGAATGGTTCCGAGTTGCCGAATCGGAACCTGTTCGCGCAACAACAATTGGAGAACCTGTTGAACTTGTCCTAGTGACAGGACTTTCGACAACAGTTCATCGACCACCGCCGGACTTGATTTTTTGAGTTCATCCAATAGATGTTGAGTTGCGTCGCGTGTGAGGATTTCATCGGCGTGTTTTCTGATGACTTCTAAAAGGTGTGTTGCGATTACTGCGCCGGGTTCGACCACCGTATAACCGAAAATTTCCGCTTGATCTTTTGTAACGCCGTCAATCCAGAGCGCCGGCGTACCGAATGCCGGATCGAGCGTTTCAATTCCTTGCACCTGACCGGTTGCCACACCGGAATCCATCGCGAGATACATGTCTGGATAAACCATTCCCAACGCAACCGGTTGTCCGGCGATTTTGATGCGATATTGAAGTTGGTCGAGTTGAAAGGAGTCACGAATCCGCACGCGCGGTAAAATAATTCCGATTTCCGCCGCGACTTCCTTACGAAGACGATGAATTCTGTCCAATAAATCGCCGCCGCGTGCCGGGTCGGCGAGAGGAATCAAACCAACTCCAATTTCCAACTCCATCGGATCAATTTTGAGATAATCTTCGACTTGTTCTTCCGATTGCTTTGTTTTTTCGGCTTCCGCTTTAGCGATATTATTTTCTTCCGTTTGCTGAACCGCTTTAGCCTTGCGGGTCAGCATCAGAGCAAGACCAATCGAACTCAACGCAATAGTCCAAAGCGGCATCTTCGGTAAATCGGTCAGGGTCAAAATGAGCAGAAAAAACGCGGTCAACATCAACACGACCGGTTTTGAAAGAAGTTGTCCGATAAACTGTTCGGGGAGATTGGTACTGTAACTGCTTCGTGTGACGAGCAAACCGGTTGCAATTGAAATCAGCAACGCCGGAACTTGGGTAACAAGACCGTCGCCAATAGTTAAACTAGTAAAAATGGTTGCGGCTTGCTGCAATTCCATTCCGTATTGCACCATGCCGATAAACAGTCCACCGAGAATATTGACCAACGTAATCACAATTCCGGCAATCGCGTCGCCGCGCACAAACTTACCGGCGCCATCCATTGCGCCGAAAAAATCCGCTGCTTGCGTAATTTCTTCACGCCGCCGTTTTGCTTCGCGTTCATCGATAATTCCGGCGTTCAAATCGGCGTCGATTGCCATCTGACGCCCCGGCATGGCGTCTAACGTGAACCGTGCCGCCACTTCACTAACCCGTGTTGCGCCTTTCGTAATCACGACAAACTGAATCACAACAATAATAGTGAAAATAATCAATCCGACAATAATATTTCCACTAGCAACAAAATCGGCGAAATTTTTAATAACTTCACCGGCGGCATATTCCTCGTCGATATTGGCGCGGGTTAAAATCAATCGGGTTGAGGCGATATTCAGCACAAGACGAAACAATGTTGTTGCCAACAGAATGGTCGGAAAAATACTGAAATCGAGCGGTTTCGTAACAAAAAGTGTTGTCAGCAGAATAATAACCGCAATAGCAATATTCATGGACAGGAACACATCCATCAACACGGTCGGCAACGGCACCAAAATAATCAAAAAACTTGCCGAAATCGCAAGCGGAAGAATCAGGTCAACAACCCGTCCTTTTTTGAGAAGCCCTTGAATTTGTGCGATGATGGCATTCATAAACCGAACTATAAGAATTATTCGGAAAAAAATCCAGAGCAATTTTTGATCGGTTAACTCAAGAGTTATTTGTTCCCAATGGTCCCTATCATCCCTTAGCCCCAATTTTAGGGACAGAAGGGAGATTAAGGACAAATTGGGACGTAATATATCAGTGGAATTTTTCAAAACGTCTTTTAACAGGTT
>JAIRLW010000096.1 GCA_031259095.1 Planctomycetaceae bacterium
CAACAACATCAAAAAACACAAGGCACCACGGCGCACATTACTCGCCGAAAAATTTCATATCAGAAAAAAAGTTTAACCGAATTTTAAAGTGTGAGGAGTATATCAGTGGAATATTTGTATTTTCATTTTAACCCCGCTAGGGGGGTGATGTGCATAACCGTAGGTGTAGCACAGCGAAACCTACGGATCGGAAAATCTCCCTCCATTTTAAGCCCCCCAGGTGCGTCGTGATCATCAACCGAAGTAACGATTATCTCGCCCTTGCAGGGCTTTGGATTGGGGATGCGACTTTCCGGCGGTTGCGCTGCGCTCCACCGCCGGTTATGCACCTCTCGTCCCTGCGGGACTAAGACAAAATAACCGATCACGGAAATTACGCTGATAGATTACAAAAAGTTTAATTGATTTATTAATAAACTCAAAACACTAACCCCATTGAAATATGGCAATTTCTAAAAACTCATTTTTTGATCGATCGAAATCGATTTGAGTCGATTTCGGTCGATTTTAGTCTGTGATGAGATGAGTTTTTAGAAGTTCCCATATTACAAAAAAACAATGAATTCCGATTTTGAACAAATTGATGTTGAACCAACTGATTTTGAACAAAAATTGGCGTTGATGACGCCTCGAATATTGCCCCAACAACAAACAATCCGGCAATATCCGCTTAAATCGTTTGGCATGTTGGCAATTGGTTTTTTGCTTGGCGTTTTCGCTACTTATGTTGCTGCGTTTTTTCCCGTAACACCAGAAAATTCCGTACAATATTTCGACTCGTTCCGTCATCCTCAAGCCGTGTTTGTTTTTGATGAAAATTTATTGTCGGATTTTCGTCGTCCGATTGATAGTTGCCGTTTGAAAGTTCATCTTGTTCCGGCGGAAAAACCGTTGGAACAAGATTATCGCTACTTTAACCTGTTACACAAGGAACTTAACCAATGACCAACACCGGAACATTTTCAATAAAATCTTGGTATCGCCGTCGCCGTTACTGGGGAACAGCAATTTTGTTGCTGCTTGTTTATTTTTGTTTAATTCCGTCGCCGCTTCGCGTTTCACCGGAAACAACCAGAATCACAGAACCGCTCACACCGGACGGAATGCCCGATTACTATGCGGTTTACGAAAGAATGTGGATCGGTAAACTTTGTCCGCCGGAAGATAACGGACAACGGTTAATGATTGCCGCTTGCGGTCCCAGAGTATTAGAGCATGGGTTGACGCAACATCGCTGGGAAGAACTTCCGAAAGATGAATATGGTAAAATTTGGTTCGAAAATTATTGGATTCCGCTTTGCGAACACATGTTTATTGATCCGTATGTCAAACCTCCGTTTTATGAATTGCGTGAATTTTTTTGGACGATGAAAAGTGTTCTGAAAATCGACGATGTGGAGTCGCAAAAACTTTGGGATAAACTCGTTGCGGAACCATGGCAGGCAGAAGATTATCCTGAAGTTGCGGCATGGCTCAAAGATTATTCACCGGTTCTTGATTTGTACGGAATTGCTGTACGAAAACCAAATTTCCTCTGCTGGCGGAAACGTTCTGATGAAGGCGGAACTCTGTGGATTCTGCTTCCTGATGTTCAGTCAAATCGGGCATTTGCGCGGGATTTACGAATACGAATTACGGAACGACTTGGACGGGGCGATATTGACGGAGCATGGTATGATACGATGAGTATGTTTTACCTTGCCCAAAAACATTATCTCAATGACCCTATTATTGTAATAAATCTGGTTGGTGTTGCGGTCGAAAAACAAGCGTGTGAAGCGGCAAGAACAATCCTGAAATATGGTCAACCCAATCAGGAACAATTGAAACGTTTTTCTCAGGACTTAACGGATTTGCCGCGACATTGTGTTTTGTCATTCGATTTCGAAAAAATTGTTCTCTATGATGTTCTATGCCGGTTTTATCAAGGAGATAAATCTATCGTTTCTGATACACATTTCAAATCTTCTGATACAAAGTCCAAAGCCATGAAATTCCTTGCTTATCTTCCGCTTCCTTTCGACGCTAATATTGCAGGGAAACATATAACAGAATTTGTTCGGACATCGGGTTTGTCCGGACAAAAACATCCAATACCGCTTCAAAAATTGATCAAGTTACAACATCAACTCGTCGAAGAAAAAAAGAAAAAAACAACTTTGTCTTCTTTTCGTTTTTGGCTTTCCCTTCCTTTTATCCGAACACGATCTCAATTGATTGCCGATCTCATCATCGCTGAATTCACTCCGTCCTTGGAACCCGCCGACAAAGCACTGAATAGAATTAACGCTCACTTTGATCTTCTTCGTATTGCTGTTGCTTTAGAACAATACAATAAAGCAACAAAAAAGTATCCCGAAAAACTTGATGAATTAATACCGGAATATCTGAACGAAATTCCGCTTGATTTGTTCACCAGACGGCAAACAATAACGTACAAAATTAAACCCAAAGACGATACGGAGTACCTTATTTATTCTTATGGTCCCAACGGCAAAGATGACGGCGGGATAACGGAAAGGGACGCGAAACATGGAGAAGACGTTGACATTATTTTGGAACGATAAGATCAGGAAATCTCTAAAAACATCGTTTGCCAAAAGATTTTTATACTCCTCACACTTTAAAATTCGGTTAAACTTTTTTTCTGATATGAAATTTTTCGGCGAGTAATGTGCGCCGTGGTGCCTTGTCTTTTTCGATGTTGTTGAAGAAATTTTTACAGGCGTCGACGAAGTCGGTATATTTTTCGTAATATTTATTATCAGTTGTTTTCTTTTTGAAAAATTTCCAGAGCCGTTCAATAAGATTCAAATTGGGTGAATATGTTGGTAAAAAAATGAACGTTATTTTGCCAAGTTGCTGCCGATAGGCTTCCACCTCTT
>JAIRLW010000030.1 GCA_031259095.1 Planctomycetaceae bacterium
TTAACAAAACAACCTCAGTAGCAATAAATCACAAAAAATCCGAACCTCATTACCTTATTACCTCATTAAAAACATAAATGAATAATGGCAACTGTCTATTTTTTTAACCATAGAGCACACGGAGTTCACAGAGAAACAAGAGTAATTCTTGATGTTTTTCAATATGATTTTATAAAAAATCTCTGTGGTCTCAGTGTTTTCTGTGGTAAAAAATACAATAGACAGTTACAAAATAATGAGGTAATGAGGTTTGTATTTTCGGATTTATTGCTACTGAGGTTGTTTTAAACAATCGTTCGGAAAAATTAGGTTGAAAATAAGGTTTGCGGAAACAGTTAAAATACGTTTTGGAAAATTCCACTGATATATTACCTAATTTCTATTCATAATACGGTTCACGAGTTTGTTCCGGTTTTTGATTGGTATCGGGAATCTCACGAACCCAAATATTACGGAACTTTGTTTTGTTACTGTGATCCTGAAGCCGAATCGGTCGTGTCGGTTCGTGTGCCTCATAAGCCGGCGGTAAATGATAAAATGTTGTTCCTTCAATCTCGTGATGATTGATAATCAGAACGCCATTTTGAAATACCGTAATATAGCCGGGTCGAACAACTTCAACCACTTTATTGTTTTCAATCTTCAATTCGGGACGATTAAACACAATATCGTAATATTGCCATTCCCCCGGTTTACGGCAAACATTGACCAGTGGAGGACGTTGTTTATAAATCGAACCGCATTGACCGTCGAAATACGTTTCGTTTTCATACGAATCAAGAATCTGCACTTCGTAGTTACCGAAAAACACGCCGCTGTTACCGCGTCCCTGACCTCTGCCGGAAACTTCCGACGGCGTTGCAAATTCAAGGTGAAGTTGGACGCTGCCGAATTTTTGTTTCGTCTGAATCTCCCCCGAACCGGGTTTGACCGTCAACTCGCCGTTTTCTACAGTCCACGAATTTTTGTTCCACGACGATAAATCTTTGCCGTCGAACAAAATAATCGCGTCAGACGGCGGATCGCCCGGTTTTTCGCCCGGTGTAACAATCGGCGGCTTCGTCCACGCAATGCCGCTCTTCCAATCCTGTCCAGCGGCAATAACCATCGCCGTCGCGCAACCAACCAACAAAATGGTTAAAGTAATTTTTTTCTTCATAGAAAATTCTCCAAAATGGTTAAAATAGTTAAGAGTTATCGAGTTAAGAGTGTAACTCGATTTCAATCAGTAAAAAACAGGTTTTTTTTAATATTTCAACAGTTTCGGTGTTTTGAATTTATAAAGTTTCAAAATTCACGCGGTTTAAAATTTTTCGGAACCTCTATTTTCATGGTGTCGCCGCTTTGAGTAATAACGTACAAACCGGCTTTGATAACCACGTTTTTAATATTTTGCGGAAAAATGGCTCCGGCGATACCGCCAAGAATCGTTTTATGTTTCAATCCTTTTGTGTTCCGATAATTTTGAAATCGTTCAATACGTTGGATATGTTCCTGAATGTCATCATGGTCTGGACATACTTTCACTTCTACGACCGCAATTGATTCATCATTTTCCAGCAAAATATCAATTTGAGCAATCACTTGATTCTGATCATCCTTGATCTTCAAACCGCCGGGAAATTCATTGTCAAAATGATAACCAAGTTCATTAAACCGATCCGCAATCCCCGGCGCAACAAGATGTTCTGCAAGATCGCCAAAACGATTACTCAATTTGCCAATCTGTTTGCTAAGCTGTTTATCGGTCTCGGCAATTTGTTTATCAGTTTCTTTCATTCGCGCAGCAGTTTCCTTCATCAGTGCATCCATCAGTGCATCGGTTTCTTTTATCCGCACTGCAAGATCGGCAAATTGCTCCTTCAGCGCTTTGTCGCTCTCTTGTCTGATTTTTTCATTCTCTTGTCTGATTTTTTCACTCTCTTGTCTGTACTTCCAAAACTCACTGATCGCTTCTTTCGTTACCAGCGATTCTTTGGTAATCTCTTTGAGGATTTTTTCTGTCGTTTCAGAAGACTTTGAAAGTTCCCGAATTACCAGATTTGTCTCATGAATTGTTTGCATGAGTTGCTCATAAGTTATTCTTGTTGACATCATATCACCTTTCTTACATTCCAATTGAGAATCTCTAAAAAAATACTATTTGCCAAAAACTAATTTTCTTTGACTAATTTCTTTGACTAATTATTTCAAATTTGGTTGACTACCATCGACCGAAGTCGAAATAAAATGAATTTTTTAGAGGTTACATAGTTCGATCAGCATGATAATACAATAAAAACGTTTATGACGCAAGAGTTTATAGAATAATTTACCGATTGGCGGCGGAATGCGGACAATTGATTAAATTGATTAAAAAGTCGCCATTGTTGTCGAAATTGCTATGGACAAGTTCTTGTTTTTTTTATAGGATTCCGCAGAAACTACCATGAATGGATTAAAATATTGTGGTGAAATAATAATGATGCGGTCTGTTTATAAAAAAATCTGTTTTTTACTTATTTTTCCGGTGTTGATATTGCTGTTGTTTGAGGGTTGTGTCCGGCGGCGTATGACGGTTCGTTCCAACCCGCCCGGCGCGACTGTTTATCTCGACGGCAAAGAAATTGGTCGAACACCTTTTTCTGCCAACTTTGATTTTTATGGAAATCGGGAATTTCGGATTGTCAAACAGGGTTATGAAACAAAAACAGTCCTCAAACCTGTTAGTGCGCCTTGGTATGAATTACCTGGTATTGACTTTGTTTCCGAAGTGCTTTTACCGGGAAAACTAACCGATCATAAATATTACGAATTTGACCTGAAACCGGAACAAATTACGCCGACACATGAATTAGTGAGTCGTGCGGAAGAACTCCGACGTACTGCCCATGCGGAAGGGACGCTTCAAATCAACAATGGAGTTGTTGCGCCTGCGCCAATAACTCCGCCAAATTCTTCTTCGGCAAATCCTAAATTTTAACGCGCAGTTTATTGTGTGGACTTTCTGTTTTTTTTTTTTGTTTCATTATTTTTCCGGTATTATTCGCAGATTACGCTGATTTTCGCCGATTGTTTTCTTAATATCTGCATATCTGCGTCAATTTGCGGATAATAATTTGGTTTATTATTGATAGGAAAATGGAATTATTAGGAGAGGTTCTATTAAACTTTATCGGAACACCAACATCTGGATTGGGACGAGAAGATTCAGAATCATAATTAACGGTACAAAATAACGTTCAGGAATCCATTTGAAAATCTGCCGTCCGATGAAAACGCCGATCAGTAATGCCGGCAAAACAATAAGATCAAATAATAATGTTTCCTGTGTCAACGTGCTGAAACCAGGAACAAGACCGCTGATTAACGGTAATTTTGAAACGTTTACAATAAAAAAGAACACTGCCCAAGTTCCCATAAAATCTTTTTTCTCCATATTTTGTGCGGCAAGATAAACACTCATGACCGGACCGGCGGCATTTCCGGTTTGAGTGGTGAAGCCGGAAAGAAATCCCATAGACCACGCGAACAGTCGGGATTTCGGAAACGAATTCCAACGAAGTCGGCGGCGAAGTTCTTCGAAACCAAGGAGCGCAAGAACCAACACTCCAAGAAAAATTTTAAACGTTGCGTTATCGATAATCCACAGAAACGCGGTTCCGAACAAGAGTCCGATAAAAACCGACGGTAACAATAAACGAATCCGTTGCCAGTCGGCGGTATGCCGGTAATATCGTACCGCAAACAAATCGCCAACCACAAGCAAGGGAACCACCGCACCGGTAGAAAGTTTTTCCATTCCGGGAAAAGCAAGCGTCATCATCAACACGCCGGGAATACTGCCGCCGGGAACTCCCGTCTTCGACATACCAAAAAACAATGCCGATAAAAAACCAAAAATAATAGATTGAATCGAAAAATCCATTGAAACAAATTTTTTAAAAATTCCGACAAAAGATTAGTGTAGGGAACTTCTAAAAACCATCTTTTTAATCGACCAAAATCGATTTTAGTCGATTGAAATCGAATAACATAATTTTTTGTCAAAGTTTTTAGAAGTTCCTTAAAAACAATCTGCGAAAATCTGCGGATGATCTTTTTATTCGATTCTATTCTTGTCTAAAAAATTTGTATCGTCGTAAAAATTTTTCGTGTCTAAATCATCCAGAATAATAACGCCGTGAATGGAACCGGCTAATTTCGGGTCATGCCAAGTCCAAACAACATGACCGTTGGAATCAAATTCGACAACTTGTTGTCCTTTTTCACTATCGTTGGTTCCATGACCAGTCCATGTGGCAACAACAATATTACCGTTTTTGAGCGTTTGAAACTGACTCATAAAAATGTAATGTAAACCGGTTGGCGCGGGTTGACCGCCCCAACGCCGGACGACCTGATTTTCGCGGTCAACTTCGGCAAGAAAACAACCGTATCCGGCGGCAATTAACCAATTTCCGTTGGGAAGTTCGGTAACCTGATAATTGTGTTTCGCGCCGGACAATTGTAATTCTCGTATAATGTTACCATCAAGCGAAATCTCGTAACATTTGTCCAAATTGGAACCAAACAGCAAGGTATTACGAGTGGTTCGCCGGATTTGACGAATGACTTTCATTGCGGGAAATTCCCGCGCGGCGGTTTCGTGATTATCGGCGTCAAGCAGAAAAATTCGGACAAATCCGCGATCACAACCAAGAACTGTTCGTCCGTCAGGAAAACGAACCGCAGCCATTGTTCCGGCATATCGTACCGGATCAAAATATTCACGAACGATTTTTCGTGTCGTTAAATCATATTCCCGAAAACCGCCTTTTTTCGGCATGGCAATAAGAATCCGGTTCTCGCCAACCAACTGAATTCCCCACGCGGGACCGTCTTCAATATTCAATTTCCAATTCTTATCCGAATCGGTTTGATCAATGTACAATAATTGTGATCTTGATTCGTCCAGCAAAAGCATTTTATGCTTGACCGGTTCCGCCGCAACAAGATTCGGCGTAATAATGTTTTCCGAAACAGAAATAAAAATATTGCCGACGGAAAACCATCCAAAGATTACCCATAAAAGTGTCCATAAAAGGACCCAACGGTTCCGCATTTTCCAAATCTGAAACGATTTCATAGATTTTTTTCCCATTCCGTATGCTAAAGCCTAATCTTTTAACCCCTTCTGTACACAAAAATTGTACATCACTTATCGTAATTCTACATTTATCAAAAAATGCGACAAGAGGGGAGAAGTTGCCTTCGTGGTTATTTTGGGAACCTCTAAATAGACCCTTTTCCAAAAACAAACTATTGATCATTTTTTCTTGGTGAACTTTGTGTCTTTGTGGGCAATGTTTTGATTATTTCAGGGAACTTCTAAAAACTTATTTCTTCACAGATTAAAATCGACCGAAATCGACTAAAATCGATTTTAGTCGATTTCGGTCGATCAAAAAATAAGTTTTTAGAAGTTGCCTAAATTAATTGTTCCTGCTCAAAAAGTGAACACCAAACCGAATTGACCGGTGTGAGATTGGGAATGTTCACCAAGATCGAAGTCGTAGTCGGCGAATAAATTTGTGCGTTTACCGATTTTGAAATCGCCGCCGAAACCAAGATTGAGAGTGTTGCGACCAAGATTGGAACTTTTTAAGACTCGGTTATTGTTATTGTTGTTGCCGATAATGGATGTTCGGGAAATACTGTACAAATCGCCGCCGACCTGATAACCGTATTGCAGACGCGTCCGCAAATTCTTGTAACTTGAATTAACGCCGACTCGTAACACCGTTTGCTCAAGATCATTTTTGCCAACCGACAACGGCAATCCCGTAACATTAACATTAAATCCGTCCGACCGTGCCTTTTGGAAATCAAGTGCGATAAGCGGTGAAAGAATTATCTTGTTACGCAAACGAATGGATTTGTACAATTCCAAACTGGCGTAAAATGAATCGCCGTTGTATTTGGTGTTGGTGTTGATGTTGGTGAAATTTTGACGCAATTCGTAATGTTGATTCCCGTAACCTAAAAAGGCGTTGGCGTAAATTTCCGAAACAGTTGATAATTTCGCTCTTGTGTAAACGCCGAAAGTGTAATCGTCGGCTTCAATCCGACCAACAGAATGTTGAATGTGCGGGTTGCCGTAACCAAAAACAAGTCCCGACGTCAACCTGTTACCAATAACCCGATCAACTCCAATCATCATTCCGCCGTGTGTTGTTTTGTAACCGAGAGCGTTGGAATCGCCGCCGATTTTTTCGGAACGATAATAACCTTCAAACCAAAATTCACGTTTGGTGTTTGCTTGACGGTTTATCGGGCTGCAAGGCGATTGACCGCGTAAAATACCGTTGAAATTGCCGTTGAAATTAGCGGAACGGGAATTATTAACGTTTCTGAAATTATTGAGCGGAAGAGTAGAAAGATGATTGAATACGTGAAAGTACGGATGATGCAGCGGTATGTTATGAGCGTCCGCCGCAATTTCCGCAACAAGCAAGGGACGAATCAACTCCTCAAGTTGTTCATGCGTATCAAGCGAATACAACGTTGACTGAAGAGGCGCAAAATCATCAAGCAATCCGGCAATTTGTGTTTGATTATTTTTGAAATTTTTATTGATTGTGTATTGTTCGGCGGTTTGTGAATATTTTGTAATTCCCATTGATTTACCGTCGGAACTATAAAAAGGTTCGGTTGATGTTAGTAATTTTTGGGACAATATAAATAAACCGTTCAATTGAGATTGATTCAATGGAGTTGTATTTGCAACGATAACATTATTGATTTGTCCGTCGGCAATATTTGAAGCATTGATAACATTTATTTCGCCTTCAATATTAACGGTATCGGCTTTGATTTTATTGGGGGCGATGGTGAAATCCATTTTTGTACCGTTTGCCAGTTCAAAAATTCCGCCGGCGTCAACACTTTTTGAACCGGTTAAATCGAAGGCGTCCGAAGTGTTTTTGTACGTAAAATTGCCGCCGACTTCGAGTGTGTCGGTGAAATTGACAATCCCTGAAAATTCCGCATTGCCGGCGATTCGGGCGGATGTTCCAAGATTGAGAACCGTATTATTTGCCGTTTGGCAATAATTTCCGTTCCAATTACTTTGCAGATTTACCGTACCGTTAATGTGATTAAAATCTCCTGTTGCGGTATTGTTTCCGGTTAGGGTCAAAATATTTGTTCCTTGTTTTTCAAAATTTCCGTTACCGCTCATTGTTCCGGCGAATATTGAATCAATATTACTGTTTGCGGTTAAAGTTGTTCCTGTTGCGAGATTGATGTTTCCGGTGTAATTGGTATTTGTTCCGGTCAATTCGAGTT
>JAIRLW010000259.1 GCA_031259095.1 Planctomycetaceae bacterium
CGTTTATCACCAAAATCAGAAGTGCAAGTTTCGTCGAAGACCCAATTGATAGATTCAGTGGCACTGGCGGGCGGGGAAAAGGAAACAAAGTCAAAAGTAAAATCAGGCATAAAATGGACTCCTTCCAATTGATAAAATTAAAAAAACAAATTTCAACAACAACAACAACATTGACTAACCTAGAGATTCGATATAGAAGCCTGCCGCAATCAATCAAACAAGTATAAAAATTTTCACCCCACACCGCAAGAACAAAATATTTGTGTGGTATAACAAGGGCAACGCCCTACGCTAATGCTTGTTGCCCCGTTGGGGCGATTTTAGTAAATATATTTTTAAAACGAAAAACGAAATTTAAAGTGTGATAAGTATATAAGTATTTTAATATAAATTTGTTATGATGATTTTTGTGTTATAAATACAGGCAGAATATCGGCAGCAAAGAGCATTACCCAAAACAGCGGAGACTGTAAAAACAATTTAATTCGGTTCATTTTTATAATACCAAAAACAGAAAAACTGTTGAAATGTTACCTTTCAGGAGAGATTGTTTTGTTGAAAAGTCCTTTGCATTTTTGTAATATTTCAGTGGACTATTCACGATTACTTGCAAAGCCATAACGCACCGTTTTTTTTGACAACCTCATTTTCAACCTCATTTTCTTAACGAAACAACCTCAGTAGCCCAATGGACAAAAAAGGGCAACCTCATTACCTTATTATAAAAAAGTAAACCAATAATGAGGTAATGAAGTTTGTGTTTTGGGGACTCATTGCTCATTGCTACTGAGGTTGTTTTGTTTGGAAAATAAGGTAAAAATGAGGTTTGACGAAAATAAACACAAAATCATTGTGAAAATTCCATTGATATATTACGTATTTTTTTATTTTAATTGTTATGCACCGCAATGCAAGAACAACCTAACCGCTTGTGATACTTTTCACACTTTAAAATTTTGTTCTTGTACCAATTTACACTTTCTTTTACTTTACTCAAACCGTAAAATGAATCAGTAATTTTATCATTTTTCGTTATTTATTCTTGCATTCATTATTTTAATGTTGTAACTTTTTGAGCGTAAAACAATCCGCCTTCCAGATTTTTCAAAGGAAAAAGAATGAGAAAATACAACCAACTGAATTGTCGTGCCGCTAGCACGACAATTTACTTTTCATGGAATTATTCGGCAATATTAAATTGTTACATATTTGTTTTGTTTTCAAGGGAAATAAATAACCTCCTACAATTACAACGGTTTTACCGCAACAAGTGCGGCGAAAACGATATTTTT
Organism: Planctomycetaceae bacterium; assembly: GCA_031259095.1. Classification (GTDB taxonomy): domain Bacteria; phylum Planctomycetota; class Planctomycetia; order Pirellulales; family Thermoguttaceae; genus WRKP01. Next base: position 1,293 of record JAIRLW010000259.1, read on the forward strand.
GTGAATAATATCAATCTGACGAAAACCGGATTCTTCAAGTGTTCGTAACAAAAACTCCAATGTTTCCGGCGTGTCGGAACGGTCAATATATTCGAAAACATGTTGCTGATAAGATTGATCTCGTAACCCGCATAAATATTCGGCGTAACGTTCTTTTTGTAATAATTCAATTGTTTCATTTTCATGCCGAATTAAATCAGACATCCAAAATGAACCGCCCGGAATAAGTGAACGATAAATTTGTCCGAATACGTTTTTCCAATCCTGCCGCTCCCGAAGATGATGAAGCGAAGCAGCCGCAACAACAATATCAAATTTTGAGTCCGGCAATTCCGCATGAGCAATATCGGATTGAATTGTTTCCTCAACAACAAAATGTTCCGCTAGAATCCGTTCCTGTGCTTTTTGGAGCATTTTGCTACTCAAATCCAACAACGTCAATTTCAATTGCGGGAGTTTCCGTGTTATCCGCAACGAAAAATTGCCGGCTCCGCAGCCGACGTCCAGTAATCGTTGCGCATTCGGATACATTCGGGCAATCGACGTTTCAAAAATAGATAAAATAAGCGGCGCATCCACCGAACTTGTCTGACCGGTTCGCTCATTGGAAAACCGGTCAACCTCTCCATCAAATTGACGGCGCAATTCATCGATGGATATTTTTTCTTGATGTAACATATAAGTCTAAAATAGTTGGAATTGTTTACGAACATTAAAACGAGAGGAACGTTGTAACGGAAGCATTTTTTATTCCCGCATGGACTTAAAATCAATGTTTCTAAAATTACATGTTCCGTTTTCCTGTGATTGGATTTCTGTTTCACCATCGTAAATCAGTTGTGTACGAATGAGTTTATCTCCCAAAAGATTTTTCAAAAATTTGAGATTATTCATAAAATCAGGGTGAAAACTTTTGGCTGATTTTATTTCATAAGCGTTGTACTTATCGCCCTGCTCTTGTAACAAATCAATTTCCCGTTGTGAATGATCACGATAAAAGTAAAGGTTACTCATTTTTCCTTCGTTAAATCGTTTTTTCAAAAATTCCAACACAACAAAATTTTCAAAAACAGCACCTCGTAAAGGATGTGTATTGAGTTGCTGACTATTCTCAATACTCAATAAAAAACAAACAAGAGCGGTATCATAAAAATAAATTTTCGGCGTTTTTACTAACCGCTTGCTGATATTTTTGTAAAACGGCGGCAAGCGAAAAACAACAAACGACGCTTCCAAAATACTCAACCATTTCTGTACAGTATGATAAGAAACTCCAACCTCACCGGACAAGGCAGTTGCTTTAAACTCCGTTCCCGTACATTCGGCACAAAGACGCATAAAAATTTGGAATTTGTTCATATTTTTCACATTCAACAGTTGACGGACATTGCGTTCAATGTAGGTGTTGTAATAGTTACGGATAAAATCGTAGGCAGGAATATTTTTAGACCACACCGCCGGATAACCGCCATTGAGTAACAAAATATTCGTATCTTCGTTGACGCGGTTTTGAATTTCCGCAAGTGAGAGCGGAAGTAAATTAAGCATCGAAGCACGTCCCGCCAATGATTGAGTAATTTTTTCCATCAAGGCAAAATTATTACTGCCGGTAAGAACAAATTTACTCGCCGGAATTTCGTCCACAATTACTTTGATGTAAGAAAACAGATCAGGGTAAACTTGAGCCTCGTCGATAACAAGCCCGGAAGAATATTGTTTCAAAAAATCTTTAGGCGAATTTGCAATCTGTGAACGTAAACTAACATCGTCCAAATCAATATGATGATAATTTGGAAAGATGTTTTTACACAACGTTGTTTTGCCTGACTGTCTCGGACCAGTAAGCGCAACAACAGGAAAAAATTCGGATAACCGCAAAATCTCTGCTGATAATTCTCTCTTTATCATCGTATGAATGTTGCTTTTGACAAATTAGAAGTACAACTTCTGTTTTGTATGACAAGCGATAAATTTATTGTTTTTTTACCACAAAATATACAAAGGTTTTTCCGCAAAATATACGGATTTATTTAACGATTCATTTATTTTCCTTCAATGATTTTAATTTCTGCTTCAGTTAAATCA
>JAIRLW010000353.1 GCA_031259095.1 Planctomycetaceae bacterium
AACAACGAGATCATTCAGGGGCTTACTAAATTACGGATCGAAAAACTGAAAGAAACCGATAATCAGTTGAAAGAAAAAATTGATTTCCTTTTCAACAATCTTCAACTCGTTGCTGAAAATAAACCACCTTTGGTTACTTTTTCCAAGACAATGCACTTCTTTTTGCCGAACCTTTTCATGCCGATTGATCGAAAATTTACACTTCCATTTTTCTACAGAAAAGCACCATTTAATCCGAAAAATCATGTTCCTTTCTCTAAAGATCATCAATCACAAATACAAATATTTTGTGACATTTTTGAACAGTTCCGGCAATTTGCGAATAAACACCGTTCTTCTTTAGAAACCCAAATTAATCCCAATTCCCGTTGGAATCGAAATATTCCAAAAATTATTGACAATATTATTATTGCTTACGTAATAAATAATACAATCAAATAAAACAAACGAAAATTGTCCACAGATTACGCAGAAAGTTATAAAAATATGCTTGCGTGTCTGTATTCATCTGTGTAATCAGCGGACTAAAAATCAACGTAATTAGTGTAACTGTCTATTTTCATGAACCCCATCGCGGCGTAGCCGTACCCCAAGCATGGCAGGCGTAAACGTAACGAAGCGTAGAGACCACATGGAATGACTCACACGCAAAACATTCATGGTTGCCATGAATTGATGAATTAAAAAAATCGTAATCTATCCGTGGAATTTTTCACGATTCCTTGCAAAGTCCTCACGTAGCGTGTTTTTTTGACAACCTCATTTTGTAACTGTCTATTTAAAAATTGAAAAAGTAACATTTCGGCGTTATTTTTGTTCTGAATTAGCCCCGATAGGGACGTTAGGATTCTAGCCCGCCCCAACGGGGTGGGGTTAAGTTCCTCCCAACCCGACGCCCTGAAAGGGCAACGGGAAGATGATTAAATGACAAACCGTTTATAATCCTGATGCCCTTTCAGGGCTTCGGTTGGTGATGGTACTTGAACCTACCCCGTTGGGGTAGGCTATAGTCCTATTGCCCTTTCAGGGCAAATACTTTTTTAACCTCAAACAATAATTCCACTGAGATATATTACAATTATTTACAATAGAATTATTTACAATAGAAAAAAATGTAATGGTCTATTTTATTAACCTTCGAGAATATGGAGAGAGCAGTCCGCAGATTATGTTGATTTTCACAAATTGTTTAAATTATTTGTAATGTTCAATGGCAACGATCTCTTTTGTCCTATTTTTATGTTCACCACGAAAAACACGAAGGTTCACGAAAGGTTTAAAGAATGAAAAATGAAAAATAGAAACATCATTTTCGTGTCCCTCCGATTTTTGTGTTCTTTCGTGTCTTTCGTAGTTAAAAATCCGTATTAAAAAATCCATTGAATAATAACCATTATTTTTATCTCATGATAACATCCCTCAAAATAATCTGCGAAAATCGGCATAATCTGCGGATGATTTTGTCCAAGTGTTCGGTGGGTAATAAAAATAGACAGTTACAAAAAAACAACAGCGCAAACTAAAATCAGAAACGAAATATAGACGACAAAATTGATGAAAACGGTTTGGTAAAATGACCGTTTGGGGTGACAAGCGTGATTTCTTGCCAGAACGTAGGCAATACTCATCATCAATATTGTCGCAATAAACAGAAATATCATGGGACGACGCCAGAAAACCGGATCAATAAATTTTCCGCCGAGTTCCGTAAAATAGAAACTACCTAGCAAAATCATCACTAAAAAAATTATCAAAACACCAAAACCGATTTCCTTCCAACTTTGGGCATAGATATAAAAGGAAAGAAGAATCAGATTAAATGTTTGCCCGATGAGGAATAATAATAACGTTGCCCAAAAAAGACGTTCAACCGGAAAATCCAAGAAACACGCAATTTCAAGAAACGGAAATGCCGGACATAATAATCCAAACGAAAAAAAGAAACCGGAACCAATACTGCCGTGAATTATTTGAAGCGGTGTTAGAGGTGTTCGTCGGAGAAGTTCATCCTGAAAGATTGATTCAATAAAAACCGTACCGAAATCACTGCCGAGAAAAACAAGCGTACAACAAGTTGCCGCAAGAAAACCAAGTTCAAAAAAATCTGTTCGGGTTAAATTTCCGGTGAATGTTGGAAAACAGATTGCCCATACGAGAAGTCCAGTCAGAACCAGACAATAAGCAATAAACGTCATAAAAAATATTTGCCGGCAGAACCGCATTCGAACCGTCAACGCAAAAACAGGATTCACCGCGTCAAGTAATTCGTTAAATCGTAACATTTTCCATTGATAGAAATAACATAAGAATCTCTAAAAATCCATTTAAATGATTTTTAGAGATTCCCTACTGAAATGTTGAATTACCGGACAACCTGATGATAAACGAGTCCCAAACCGGGAACTTCGATTTTGTAACGTCCCTTGTCATCCGGCAATGTCGGAGGCGTTGCGTCCCACGTGTAACCGCTCGGCTTGGTTGGAATTTCCATGTTGAGCGCTTCCTCCCACGTCAACCGTTTGCCGGTGTAACATGCTAAACGTCCGAAAATTGCCAACATGGTACTCTTCGCCATGTATTCACCGTTATTGATGTATATTTCACCACCACTACGGATTGCTTTGTAGAGCGCTTCATGTTCGAGTTTGTACATCTCGCTTGGAACTTTTTTTTGCGTGTATTTATTCTCGCCGATAATAACACCTTTGAGAATGGTTGCCCGACCTTTGGTTCCAAGAAGATGATCATCGGTTTCGTTGAAACATTTTGACTGTTGACGGCTAAAAGCGTAAATTGTCTTGCCGTCCTCATACTCATAGACAACTCCCATTCCGTCATAAATATCACCGTAAGCCGGTTGAGCGGTTCGTGCCATTCGGGCGCCGATTCCGTAAGCATATTTCGGCGGATTGTCGCCGTAAGTCCACATCGCCTTGTCAAGACTGTGAATATGCTGTTCGACATTGTAATCGCCGGAAAGCCAGGTGAAATTGTACCAATTCCGAACCTGTGCCATCATCTCCGTATCATTCGGTTGACGGGGACGTGTCCACAAAATTCCGGTCAGATAAGTTTCCCGTACTGAAAGAATGTCGCCGATTGCACCGTCCAGAACCCGTTTCATCATGTCCTGAACATTCAAATCGTAACGCCAACAAAGTCCTGAAACAATATTCAGTTTCTTCTCCTTCGCAATCTGCGCGGTTTCCAAAACACTTTTAATTCCGGCTCCGTCAACCGCAACTGGTTTCTCACAGAAAACATGTTTGCCCTTGTCAATTGCATAACGTAGTGAGAGCGGACGGAAATGAGTTGCTTCACAAAGCAAGACAACATCGCAAAGATCAATCACTTTTTTGTACGATTCGAGACCGTCAAAGGTTGTTTCCGGTGTTGCGTCAATACGCGAGGCAAACGTCTCATTCTTTTTGAGTGCGGCAAGAGCATTGGCGGCGCGTTCGGGAAAAGCGTCGCAAAGAGCAACCAATCGGGTGTTTGGATCAGCCGAAAGCGCGTTAACAACGGCTCCACGCCCACGACCTCCGGCTCCAACCAAGCCAATTTTAATAACATTGTTTTCGGCGGCATGGACCGGCGATTGCAGACCAGACACTCCGGCAATCGCTGTTGCGGCAACTGCACTGCTCTTCAAAAATGCACGACGGGAAGAAAAACCATTCAGTTTCATCGTAATAGTTCCTTATTTGGGTTAAGGGATAAAAAAACCGTAATAAAATTCACGGTTCAACAACTTGTTGATGGATATTATAGAGAATTTTTCGAAAAAGAATAACAAGTCATATAATATTTTTTACTGAGGTTTCCTAATTTGTAGTTGTAACTATGTCATGACGGGAAGAATAGATAAAATAGTTAGTTTACACCGATTTTCAGGTTTTTATCGATTTTTATTGCTGAGACGACATTTTTCAGCCGATTAAAGAACGATGAGATTAGTTTTATTCCGACAGAAAATTCATTATTTTTGAGGGAGGGAAAATATTATGTTTTCAAAATTGATTCGTTCTTGGTTAGGTTTTGGATTCGTATCTTTTTTTGTTGTAATAATTTACAGCAATCAAATAATCGGGCAAACAATTGAACCAAAAATTGAGCAAAAAATTCTCGAAGCCGCCGACACAGTACGACTTTACGAGCAAATCGCTAATATTAACCGTGTTCCCGTCATTACGTGTATTGACCTTGAAAAAAACGGACGACTTTTGGCTATCGGCGGCGATGATTGTATTGTTCGGCTTTGGGATGTGCAGGCAAAAGGTTTTATCCGCGAATTGCAGGAACATCTCGATTGGGTTCGCGGTCTCGCGTTCAGCCCAGACCAAACACGTTTGGCAACTGTCGGGCAAGATGGACAAATTAAATTGTGGGATGTGCAAAACGGCGCTTTGGTACGTTCACTAAAAGGGGCAGTACGCGGAACACAAAAAATTCTGTTTCATCCAAACGGTTCTCAATTCGCCGTCTGCGGGTTTGAGAAAAATGTTCGGATTTACGACGCAGCAACCGGTAATCCGTTGAAAACATTGGCAACACACGGAACAAGCAATAAAGCAATCGCTTTTTCACCAGACGGTTCTCTTTTGGCGGTCGGCGGTCGAACCGGAGTAATTCGGGTTTGGCAAACTTCAGATTATTCGCAATTAACCGACTTAAAAGGCGATGGACGGCGCGTTCACACGGTTGCTTTTTCACCGGATGGTTCCCAACTGGCTTCCGGCGGCGAAGGTCCATTTATTATGATCTGGAAACCAACAGACGGAACATTATTACAAAGTCTGCAAGAACGCCCCGGTAAAACGTTTTCTCTTGTTTTTTGCGGTAAGACCTTGCTCGCTTCCGGCGAAAGCGATAACGCTATACGTATTTGGGATATTATGCAAAACCGGAATATCCTGACCTTGCTTGGACACACCGGAACAATTTCGACGATGATTTATGAATCCGCGTCAAACCGGTTAATTTCCGGCAGTTTTGATACTTCATTGCGGTTCTGGACGTTACCGGCTGATTCCAACTCCGTACCGGTTCAACAGATTACGGCAGTTCCGGTTGCAACCGTTCCGGCAGAACCAACGGTTCCGACCTTCGAAACTCCAACGGCAGCATCACCGTTTGCCGAACCAATCAAATCATCATCATCATCAGTACCAGTTACTTTTTAATCATTGATTCTCTCCGATATTTTATAGAAAATCCTATTCAATTTATTTACAGGTTAAATCGCTCAGTAATAAAATAATGTTAATATTAATAATGAATCAAATAAGGTAAAAGAGTAAGCGGATGTGTGATAAGATTGACCGATTCGTGTCCAAAACAGAATGGCATCCGGCATTTGTCGAAGCGTTTCAAATCGAACTCGCAGAGTATCAGGATGTGTTGACTTTTGAACCCGAACATCTCCTCATCGCCGGACCACTCAAAATTGATATACTCGTTGTTAAAAAAAACAAAGAGATTAAAATTAAAAAGAATATTGCTCAGATTTTTCGAAAGTATAATATTATCGAATATAAAAGCCCTGATGATTATATTTCCATTGCTGATTATGACAAAGCACAAGTTTATAGTCGGCTTTATGCCGTTAATCATGGCGTCCGAACAAACAAGATGTCGGTTTCCATTGTGTCTTCCCGGAAACCTCTGAAGTTATTGAAATATTTGAAATCGGAAATGGGTTTTACCGTAACTTCCGAACAACAAGGTATTTACCTTATTAAAGGCGACACCAGCCCAACACAAATCATTATATCCCGTGAATTGCCGGAGAAAGTCAACCTTTGGCTCAATCATTTAAACCAGACGTTGACTGTCGCCAAATTAAAACGTGTTTTAACTGCAACATCAAAACTTAGTAAAGATACGCCAATCCGAACGTATATTAATGTTATTACAGAGAAAAATATAACTACATTTCAGGAGTTAATGAATATGGGACAAAAAGTTGATGCTGTATTGAAAGAGTTTGGATTCGTCGATAAATGGCGAGCCGAAGGAAGAGCCGAAGGGAGAGCCGAAGGGAGAACCGAAGGGAGAACCGAAGGGGAAACCAAAGGGAAAGCGGAAATGATTATCCGTATTTTGTCGCACCGTTTATCATCGCCATCGAAAACGCTTCAGAAAAAAATTTGCTCCATCCGAAATATTAACAAACTTGATGAGTTGGCAGATTTTGCGTTGACGTGCGTTTCGTTGGACGAATTTATGACCGCGTTAAAGTGAACTATTACTAATAATAATTTAGTAACTTGTTGAACAATATTGTTACAGAATAAAATATTTTGGAATCGGAATTTGCTTTCAATTTGAAATAGGTTTTGATTTTGATCATCTCCCCTTTAGACGAAAACATGGAGGTTTTCAGTGGGTTTTTTCGAGCATATTTTTGGTCGTACCAATTCGGTCAAGGAAACATTCCAACGCCGTCGGTCGCTTCGGCAACGGGTTTGCCGTATTGAAGAGATGGAGCCGCGCGAACTCCTTTCTGTTACACCATACGTTGCGCCGGATCCGATCAATGTTGGTCTTGTTTATCACGAAGACTATTACGAAGGTCTCAGCAACGATGAAGGCGATATCGGCGGTGATACGTTTATTATTTCCTGGAACGGCGGCGCGGAAGGAACAACTCTTGACAAAGTTGTTATTGATCTGAACAAAAATCCCGCATTTCCTAATTCTTCAAGCGTTTATTTCAACATTGACGGAAAAATTCCGAATCACGACGGAACTTATTACAATTTCGATGCGGATATTGACGCTAATTACGGCAACGAAATTGAAGTTAAATCGGCGAATGTTTCTGTCAACGGTAAAATTTTGACGATTGAATTTGATGGATTTACCGCCGATAAAACATTCTATTTCAAAATTGATGTTGACGAAATTAGCGGTGAAGTCCAGCCGACGGTTGATCGGTTGGTTAGCGGAAGTGAAATGGAAGGCGCACGTTTTACGGGTCTTTTTTCCGCTCAAAATCAAAATTATGAGAATAATGAGTTTGACTTAAAACTGTTTAATGCTTACGAGATTGATCCGGCAACCAATCTTGAGTTACCGCCGGACGCTTATTATGACTCTAAGGACGATGATGACAACACTGCCGGCGCGGTGGGAACATTATCGATTCAAAAACCGTTATCCGGTTCAATTTCCGGTTACGTTTATGAAGATGTTGACAACAACGGTATTCAGAATCCGGCGGAAAACGGGATTGCCGGAGTTTGGCTGGAGTTATTTATTTTAAACTCCGGCAATCAGTACATCACCACCGGACAAAAAATTCAGACGGATTCAACCGGTTTTTATTGTTTTGAAAATGTCGAAGGTGGTCGAACTTATAAAGTTACCGAAACGCAGCCGAATGGTTATTCGGACGGAATTGATACACCGGGAACGATTGGCAATGACACGGTTGGAGTTGCCATTCCGCCGGATGAACTCGCAGAGATTCATATCGGCGCGAATGAACACGGTACAGATTACAATTTCGGCGAATTAAAACGTTCATCGCTTCAAGGTTTCGTTTATCACGACCGAAACGGTAATGGAATTCGTGACAATATTGAGTCAGACGGTGAAGAAGGTATCGCCGGTGTTAAACTTCAACTTCAGATTCTCAATACTTTGGGAATATACGAAAATGTTTCCGACGCAACAACGGTAACCGATTCAAACGGTCAATATTTATTTGAAAATCTTGATCCGTTCCAGACTTACCGTATTATTGAAACGCAGCCTGACGGTTGGTCGGACGGCAAAGACAGCGCCGGAACGATTAACGGTGTTCCGGTCGGAAATGTTTTACAAGATGATAAAATCAGTAACATTTATTTGCGTTTCGATGAACACGGTACAGAATACAATTTTGCAGAATATAAAATGGGTTCGATTTCCGGTAACGTTTACGAAGACAACAATAACGACGGAAAACGTGATCCGAATGAACAGGGAATTGATGGTGTTACGATTTATCTTTGTATTATCGACGAGGACGGTGTTCAGAGAAATATTGCGGAAACAGTAACACATGACGGCGGAAAATATTCTTTTGACGGCTTACTGGAACCGGGCAAAACGTATTGTCTTACCGAAAAGAATCCCGAAGGTTATTGTGACGGAATCAATACGGTGGGAACAGTGAACGATGTTACTGTTGGCGAATTTAAACCGGACAATCCTGATGCGATAACCAATATTACTGTTGGTTCGGGACAACAGGGAATTGAGTACAATTTTGCGGAAAACCGCCGCGGCAGTCTTAGCGGTTACGTTTATGAAGATGCCGATAAAAACGGGCAAAAAGATTCCGGTGAAGCGGGAATTGCCGATGCGGTATTAACGTTATGGGTTTGGGACGCGGCGGCGAATCAATATGTTCAAACGACTAAAACCGCAACAACCGATGCGAATGGTTATTATGAATTTACCGGACTATGTCCGTTCAAAACTTATCGGATTATCGAAACGCAACCGGCGAATTATGATGACGGCGATGAAACAATTGGTTTGTTGGGCGGTGATAAAACGAGCAACGATGTGATTTCCAATATTGTGTTACCGCCGGGCGGAACAGGAACCGATTACAATTTTGGCGAACTAAAGAAAACAACGCCCGAACCCGGAAAAGGT